>DRHD01000180.1 GCA_011049795.1 Porticoccus sp. | reverse complement strand
TTTATAAGCTGCGTGGCCAAGTAAAACAAGACCAATAAAGCACCCACAACCACTCAACAAGCAAACCACCCTTTATGGAAGAAAACTATATCGCCTACATGAGTTACTCGGGCGGTGGCGCTATATTCGTCATACTGACACTTGTCTTTATCTATCTATGGAAGCAGAAATTAATTCACCCCTCGCTGGTGATTGCCAGCCTTACTTCCGTGATATGGCATTTCGCTATTGCCGCCAACTACCAGAACTACAACCTTAGCCGAGAACAGTTATTACTGCTTGAAACTCTGCGCTACGGTGCATGGACAAGCGCCCTTCTAGCCTCCTTACAGTTCACGGTTGGCCAGAAATTAGAGGCCAAGTTCAGATACTCCCTTCACGGTGCATGGCTACTCAGCCTCTGCATATTGCTCGGTTTGATGATACTGAAGCAGCCGCTAGTTCAAGACAGCGATCTGCTTATTTGGAATAATCTGATTCTCTCCATAGTAGGCTTAGTCTCGGTTGAACAGCTTTACCGAAACGCCAACCAGCACCGCTTGATGAAACTGCTCAGCATTGCTATTGGCGCCATGTTCTCTTATGACATTTATCTTTTTTCCTATAGTCTGATTTTCAACCAGATCGACTTGGGGCTGTGGCAATCTCGCGGCGCAACAAACGGGCTCGCCGCGCTGGTATTAGTAGCGGGCGCACTGACTCTGGCAAGTCAAAAGTCTCAGCGGGCAGCACTCTCCGTATCTCGCCCCGTCGTTTTTTATACGACGAGCATGTCGGTAGCCGGAGGCTTTCTCGCCTTAATTGCTATCGGCGGCTACTATGTACAACTTTATGGTGGACGCTGGGGCAACGTGGTTCAAGTCGTCGTCTTGTTCAGCGCTTTTCTGTCCATTACCGGACTCTTTGTCTCCAGCACTATCCGCTCACGACTCAATGTTTGGATCAACAAACACTTCTTCCGCCACAAATATGATTATCGAGTAGAGTGGTTACGCCTGATTAACTCCCTAACCCAACCGAACATCCAAGAAAATTTCAATGAACGCGCGATTAAAACCGTAGCCTCCATCTTTAAAAGCGAAGGTGGCTGCCTATGGCTAGAGAGCTATGGTGCTTATCGACCCATTCAAGCCTACAACATGGCTCTGCCGGATACATCCACGACCGAACAAATCAATACCCCTTTTTGCAAAACCATGATCGATCAAGAGTGGGTATTTTCGCCCTACGCCACCAACAAAGCAGCACTCAATAACGAAAACAGCCAACTACCACCGTGGATTTATGACATTCCAAAGCTGTGGCTGGTACTACCCCTACTGACAGAAAAAAAACTACTAGGGTTTATTATTCTTACCAAACCCCCCCATGATGCCAGCCTAACCTGGGAAGATTTGGACCTGTTAAAAACCGTCGGCCGCCAAGTTGCCAGCTATCTGGATCGTCACGAAGCAGCCGAGCAATTAGCCCAGTCCAAACAGTTTGATGCCTTTAACAAACTGACCGCTTTTATCATGCACGATCTGAAAAATCTTATTGCACAACAAGCGCTGGTGGTAGAAAACGCCGCCAAACACAAAGAGAACCCTGCCTTTGTTGAAGATGCCATTAAAACCATTGATAATTCAGTCAGTCGCATGAGCAATTTATTACGTAAACTTCAGCAACAAGAAGCGAGCGAAATCAGAAGCCTGGAGTTGCACAAAATACTGATGGAAGCCTCCAAAAAATGCCAGGAGAACAAACCCACCCCCTCGCTTCGACTGGATAGCAGAGATGCAAAAGTCGTTGCCGACCCAGACCAGTTAATTATGACTCTGGCAAACATCATTAAAAACGCCCAGGAAGCGACCAACAGCAACGGCTTTGTGGATGTGACTTTACGCCAAGAGGATAAAAATGCCATCATTACCATTGAAGACAACGGTACCGGCATGGACGAAGAGTTTATTCGCCATCGCCTGTTCAAACCCTTCGAAACTACCAAGTCAGGAAAAGGCATGGGCATAGGTGTATATCAAACCCGTGAATTCGTCTCCAGTCTTGGCGGCAGCGTCAATGTTGATAGCGTGCCCAATGAAGGTACGACATTTACCATTTCCATTCCGGCCAACGCCATATAACTGATATGAATTTCTTATGAGTAAAAACGAAGCCATTAAAACCCTGTTAATCGTTGAAGACGACGTGGGTTTACAAAGCCAATTGCGCTGGCACTTTGACCAATACAATGTGGTGATAGCCGGAGATCGCGAAGCGGCAATTGCCGCCGTGCGCCAGCATGAGCCTGCAGTCATCCTACAAGATCTTGGCCTACCGCCGGACGAAGAAGGGGTTGAGGAAGGTTTTAAAACCGTTCAGGAAATCAGCTCTATTTCTCCCGCCTCAAAAATCATCGTTGTCACTGGCAACCATGATTATGAGAATGCAGTTAGAGCCGTAGCCCTTGGCGCATACGATTTCTACCAAAAACCCATCAATACCGAAACACTGGATTTGATAGTGCAACGCGCCTATCAAATGCACTCGCTGGAAGAGCAAAACCGCAAACTATACAACGAGCAAACATCGCCACTCGACGGCATTATAGCCACCGACCCAGAAATGTTACGCATCTGCAGCACTATCGAAAAAGTTGCACCGACTACCGTCACTTGTACCTTATTGGGGGAGAGCGGAACCGGTAAAGAAGTCTTCGCCAAGGCCATTCACAACCTAAGCCCTCGCAAAGAGCATCGCTTTGTGCCTATTAACTGCGCGGCCGTTCCTGAAAACCTGATGGAAAGTGAGTTATTTGGTTATGAGAAAGGTTCATTTACCGGCGCCAACAAACTGACTATCGGTAAAGTCGAAGTTGCTCAGGGAGGTACTCTCTTCCTCGATGAAATTGGGGATATGCCACTCCAGCTGCAGGCCAAACTATTACGATTCTTACAAGAACGCACCATCGAACGCGTCGGCGGCAGGGAAGAAATTCCCGTCGATGTCCGGGTTGTTTGCGCCACCAATAAACATTTAGAAGAGATGGTAGCAGAAGGTACATTCAGGGAAGATCTCTATTATCGAATTTGTGAGATGGTCATCAACATACCACCACTAAGAGAAAGGGAGGGAGACAAAATTTTACTGGCTCGTCACTTCTTTGAAAGCATGAGCGCCGAACACAATAGCAAAGCCACCAGTTTCTCAACCGAAGCCACCCAAGCGATCGAAGCCTATCGCTGGCCGGGCAATATTCGAGAAATGGAAAATAAAATCAAGCGTGCTATCATTATGTGCGACGGCAAACAGATCACCCCTGCCGATCTCACCATTAGCAACCCGGAAAGTTTTTCTATCAACCTTCGTCAAGTGCGCCAGAATGCAGAAAAAAGCGCCATCAAACGCGCACTCTCCATGACCGATGGTAATTATTCAGCCGCAGCTAAACTGTTAGGCATTACCCGCCCCACCCTGTACGACTTAGTTAAAAAATATAATTTGAACATTTAAAATACAGAGATATTTAAAGAAAATAAAAAGGATAGCTATGCATATTTCAATGACGTACTTTTCACAAGCGGCCAATTACGCCAGCAAGCATTGCGCTAGATTAATTCTAATTGCATTACTAGCCCTGGGTGGCTGCACCGACCAACAAACTGACAATGCCGAACTCGCTAAAAATCACCTCATCACGGCTAACGCCTACTTTCAACAAGGTCAGTTTCGTGCAGCGATAATTGAGGCACGCAATGTCATAAAATATGCACCCAACAGCGCCGATGGCTATGTAACGCTGGCTAAAATATACAATCAACTGGGCAACACTGCCTCGTCAGTAACTGCATTAGAATCTATTCTCGACAAGTACCCGGAAGCCGTTAACCTCACGCTGGCAGAGGCCTATATTTTAAGCGGTAAGTTTGTTTCGGCTCAACAGCTACTAGAAAAATCCAGCAACAAACAAAACAATACATACAGACTACTACAAGCCCGGACTATGGCAGGTTTGAAGAAACACCAACAAGCCATCACGCTATTCGAACAAGTACTGGCAAGCGACCCAAATAATCTCGATGCTCAGCTGGGCATTATTCGAACAAGCCTGACTGACAACCGCTTGGCAGACGCTCAAACTGCCATTACTCGACTACTTGAGCAAAACAGTCAAAGTTCTGAAGTACTATTTTTAAGCGCGCAAATAGCCTACATGGAAAACGATTTAGAGGGCACAGAAAAATTTCTCTCTGACGCCTTAAGCTATTTACCTCAAAGTGATGTTATCACCCCCTTGAAATCAAAAATCCTCCGACAACTCGCTGGCATACTGACACAAACTGGCCGCTCAAGTGAAGCGCTTATCTATTCCAAAATACTGGCCGAAGCTAACCCCGAAGCACATAGGGCCGAACAAAAATTTAACGAGGCGCTGTCGCTTTACCGAGCAGGAAACCTGCAAGAGGCAGAAAAATTATTACTGGATTTATATGAGCAGCACCCCAACAATAATTTAAGCGGCCTATTACTCGGCATGGTTAACTATCAGCAAGGTGATATGTCCGAAGCCGAAGGTCTGTTAGAAAAAAATATCGACATTGAAACAGCCTCCACAATGGTAATTAGCTCAACAGCTCTCGCACAAATACGATTACAGCAGCCGGAAAAAGCCGAAAAGTTATTGAGTAGCGCACTAGAAACACGCCCTGATGACCCAGGCATTAATGCTATTTACGGCTTGGCCATCCTCAGCACCGACGCAAAAGATGTGCGCGGCGCTATCGCCCTACAAAAAGCACTGGCACTAGACCCTTCACGAGCCAAGCTACATCTCGTTCTGGCCCGCCATTATTTGGCCCTTGAAAAACCCGAGCAAGCCTACGCACAATTTAATAGCGCATTGAGCAAAACCCCGAACGACCCAGCCATTCAAAACAATTACCTACGCGCCTTGTTACAAAATCAGGACAATGATCAAGCAATAAAACTCTCCCAACAATTTATGGACCAATCCCCAAACGACCCCAGCGTATATATTCTGGCAGCCAGCGTCAGCCTCGCTCTGAAGGATAAAGACAACGCCGAAAAATATTTCCGTAAAGCCGTCGCCCTTGACAATAATAATACCACCGCGATATTTAGCCTTGGGCAACTCAATCTGGCCAACGAGCAGTGGGCGCAGGCCGAAACCAACTTCAGGAAAGTTATCGTTATCGCCCCGCTGGGATCAAAAGCCTATAAAGGCCTGATCAGCAGTTTTGAAGCAAGAAAAGACGGTGATAAAATTATTACCGAATTAACGGCTAGCGCCAACGCAGAAAATGCTAACCACACGCTCTTGACGGTCCTAGCAGAGTATTATGCCCGCCAGTCTAACATCGACAAAGCGGAGGCTTATATCGACAAAGCCATAAGCCTGAACAATGAAGACAGCTATACTCAGTCTATCGCCATTAGTATCTATAGAACTTTATCCAGCCAGTATTTAGCCGATAAAGACATCGCGCTAGCCAGGCAGAAATTAGGTAAGGCTGCCGTTGCATCGTTCGGCCGGGATTTCCAGGCGAGTTCCAGTTGATTGATTGCCTGTGGCCACTGTTTCTGAGCGGCGTATATCTGGCCGCGAAGATAATTGGCAATGGTGTTATCAGGAAGGATCGCTTCAATTTGCGAGGCAAGTTTACTGGCTTCGTCGTAGTTTTCTTCAATAATTTCAAGCGAGACTAAATCACTTAATAGGCGTGGGTTGTCCGGTGATATTTCCAGCGCCTTACCTAATTTCTGCCTGGCTAGCGCGATGTCTTTATCGGCTAAATACTGGCTGGATAAAGTTCTATAGATACTAATGGCGATAGACTGAGTATAGCTGTCTTCATTGTTC
>DRHD01000179.1 GCA_011049795.1 Porticoccus sp. | reverse complement strand
GTTCAGGCTAGGCCCATTCCCGATAATTATTATTGTTGCACCACTGTGATTAAACATATCCAACACCGAGGTGAGCGCAATCCATGTCCCAGTCTACGAATAAGTCGTAGCCCAGGGCTGCAACTTTTCTACATAACACGAAGTCTTCGGTGGCGCGATCCATACTATACGGATCTTCGCCCAACGCTTCCGCAAGTTCTCTCGACATTAACCAGCACCCAGCACCCATTCCTGCTACCTTTTCTAAGCCCTTTCCTGGATGTTTTCTGTGCTTGAAATTAAGCCTTTCATCCGTCTCGCTCACGAAATCATAGACGACTGGATGTGGGCCGGCATCGCCACTTTTGTTCTTATACCATCCGCCCACCAAATGCTTATCGTGCATCAATAGATCAGATACAAGCCTTGGCGGGCACAAGATGTCACTATCCAGCATCATCAAATATTCCGTGTCCATATCCAAGAAGCCGTTATGCAAAACGTTGCGCGCTTTCGGAAGATAGGTGCTTTCTGTAGTTACGAACGAGTCCCATGGCATTATTCCTAATGGCAAGAACCTGGTAAAGAACCTTGAAAAAAGAACCTCATCCAGCGGAATGCCCCACGTGATCGGGGTAGGCCGGTAATGGATGTGTTTCTCTAGTTTCTTTCTTACTCCAGCAGTAAGGGTGTAATAGTTTTGTTTGGTATCTTTGAACTCTTCTGCCAGTTCATGCGCCAAAGCCTCATACGCTACTGGCGCATTCGGTGTTTCAAGAACCCTTTTGTGACGTGGGCGTTTGCGTTTGCCCATTCATAGTGTCCTTTCCTAAGTTTTTACTTGTCGCCAGCATATAGCGGCCTATCAAACAGATCGTTTTCATACATCATATTTATCTTCACGCCTCTCCCCGTCGCAAGGCCAGCCCAGAAGGCAAGCCCTGGTCGCTGGTGCGTATATTCTTCCCCCATGCGCATTGGCATCCCGTACATTTCTATTTCCTTGTATCCTCGATAAATGCCTAGTGCCAAAGCGTAATCAATCGAGGAGTTGAAATTGTTTATGCTTTTACCCATCACCGAAATATTTACAAGTAGACCCTTCTTTATTTCTTCTAGCGGGTAGGCTCTACTGCTTTTGAACCCGTTTGCCCAAACCGCATAAATCGGCGTGTCTGTTGCATAAAGCCATTTCAAATACTCGTCATTTGGAACTCCTATTGCGACTGATGTTTTTATTCTTCGCTCGCTGTGTACCTCTATTACAGCATCGCATCGTTTCATCCAGGGGGCCATCGCGTGTTTGTGAATGCCCCAGATATCAAAGGATGCATCACTAAAGGGTGCGGCGTGCCTGGTTGTTTTTCCTGCTCCAACTATTGCAAGTTTGTTCAAGTTCTGAAATGAGGGGCGGGAAACCGCCCCTCATGACTTCTACGTGGTGATGTCAGTCACGCTTGGGATGCGAACCGAAATGTCATTTCCGGTCAGTATATTATCCACAGCATAGGTCAGGTCGATAACATAAGAACCGCTACCAACCGCCTCTCCACTGATTAGCCTATTGTTAAACACGTTGAACAAACTAGTCGAATTCACGTCAATCGCAATATCAGCGCATTCAATAAAGTTGCCGATTATCATCCCCCTTCGGGTTGCGGTCACCGTAGCAGTATCAGTAACCATGATGCCATTATCAGACCCGCCGCTCATAATGTTATCCATGATTACCATGCTATCAATGGCTCCGGCCCCAATGTCGATATAGTCAGCAGAGAATTGACCAGAGAATTCACATCCTATAACTTTCAAGAATGTAGAAGCTGTGGTATCAATGCCGCTTACCGCTACTGTTGCACCATTTGTTGATAAAAAGCGACAGTTCCAGAATTCGAGGCCGCTTGTGGCGTTGGTTAAAATCCAAAGGTCAGCAGCCGCGGTTGGTTGGAAGTTGAAATTAAAGAACCTACAGCCAGCGGTAGTATTGACAGGGGCATGATTGCCGGTAATGCCAGCACCCTTGCGCCCATCAGCAGAACCCACACCAATTACATCGGTTTTCTGGGGTAAGGCAACTAAGTCCTCAACGAACCAGTCGGCACGACAATAAATCACATTGCGAGCTGCCCATCCGAATTTATTTAGCGCAATGTCAGCATGTGAAGCCGCCATTGCAGTAGCGAGGGTTTTGTAGGCGTTTTCCCACCCGCCTACGCCACTGTTGTTATCGTTCCCTGCGTTACCATCACAGTAATACACAGTCTTTGCACCAACGCCAGGGCCAAGTGCTTCCTGTCCGTTTGCTAAATCTTCTACCCTTGAAATTCCAGCTTTCATCCTAGTGGGACGAAGCCCTTTTAAGGGTGATTTTGCTATGCTACTCATTTTATTTCTCCTTGCTTACGAAGGGGGGCCGTGAGACCCCCCAACTATCCAGCAATTTAGTTTATGAAGATGTACTAAAGGTATGAACAAGCCCGTGGGCTTTATCATACTGAACCACAAATCCGTACTCGCCAACGACTTCACCCTTATCTGAGTCGCCGTCTTTCGCCAGCGCTTCATAGAAGAGTGGGTCAAATGGGTAGTAGGAAATGTACTTCGAGGTCAAAATCCACATCTCGTTTGTGGGGCAAGCCCGATCTACCAAGATGTCCAGTTCGGTTCCGGTGATGGGGTGCAAAAGCCTTTGAATGCGAATGCCGCCCACCCTTTCGGAACGTTCCGTGGTAACAAATCCCTCATAGAAGTCATTCAACTTGCGTTGTGCCCAACCACCGCAGATGATTAAGTCGGGGTCTCCGCCATCGTCAAAGATGTTCTGTAATGTGTCATCAATGTCTTTGCGAACCAACGCGGCACTCCCAACATTAGTTAGGTTGTCGGTGATAAAAGCGCGCAATCCCCCACACCCACGTCCAGCAGTTGCCGTACCAACATACTTTTTGCCAAAGTAGGGCAGTTTGTTGAGCAGCATCATTATTTCGGTGGTGCGTTTGTCAATCATCCTGTCCATAAGGCTAGAAATGCCGTATGCAGCTTCCTTCTCTTTGGTACGCGCGACCTGTATCGTCCGTTGGAAGATTTGGGTGTAGTTGGACGAACTGGTGACTTCGGTTGACGGAGAGTCGTCTGCATCGTCGCCATCAATTCTTGCGCGACCTATCAAAGTGATAGTAATCGCGTTAGCATG
>DRHD01000178.1 GCA_011049795.1 Porticoccus sp. | reverse complement strand
GTGGAAGACACCACCCATCGGGTACACACCGACCAGGTCGCGCGACTATTTAGGCTGGTACAACAAGAGCTCAATGATGAATTCATGGGGTTTACTGCCCAGCCCTGTAAATATGGTATTTTTAACACGGTTTGCGATCTCGTCAGTCACTGTAAAACCCTGGGAGAGCTCCTTGAAAAGGTCGCCCACTTCTATGGGCTCATTACCGATGCATTACAAATTCAACTCAACGTACAGGGGCATACGGCCGAACTCAGCTTCAACTTGCAACAACCTGAACTGGATGAAGGGCATTTTTTAACCGAATTTTTAATGGTGATCTGGCACCGCTTTCCCAGCTGGTATATCGCCGAAGCTATCCGTTTACGTGAAACACATTTTATTCATCCAGCGCCAGACCATCAGGATGAACTCCGGGTCATGTTTCCCGGTAACCTGTCTTTCCAACAAACTAGGAACAGTCTTTTCTTTGATGCACAGTATTTGGACAAACCACTGGTTCGAACACCGCGGGAATTGGAAGTTTTTCTGACTGAACACCCCGCTGACATCATGACAATCCCCGGGGAGGACAATAGTCTGGAGGCCCAAATTGAACGGGTAATTATGGCTATCAACGCTGAACGTCTCGTTTTCCCCCGGGCAGAAAACCTCGCAAGGCAGATGAACATCAGCTCCCTCACCCTGTACCGGCGATTACAACAGGAAGGTACCAGCTACCAACACATTAAAGACAACATCCGCCGGGAGGTGGCCATTGATAAGCTGGTAAAAGAGGGTCTATCGGTTGATAGGGTGTCTGAAATTGTCGGATTTTCCGAACCCCGCTCATTTACCCGCGCGTTTAAACATTGGACAGGGCTGTCGCCAAGAAATTATTGCCGAGAAACGACGGCCAGCATCACTAAGCACCACAAAAGCCGATGAGCGACTGTGGTCAATCAAAGCAATTACAGATCGAACCCTCCGCCCACCACCACTGTCTGACCACTGATGTAATTTGACTCGGGCAGGCAAAATAAATAAACGGCACCCGCCGCTTCCTTCGGTGTACCTGCACGCCCTAGGGGAATCATTGTCTCAACCATCTGTAAGACTTGGTCACTGATACCAACTTTGATGTCGTGCCCTTGAACATTGATGGTGTTCTCATCACTCACAGCGACAGTGAGGCGCGTCTGGATAAAACCAAAGGCAACTGCATTCACATTGACATTATAACGTCCCCACTCCTTACACAGCGTTTTAGTCATGCCCACAACGCCCGCTTTTGCTGCTGAGTAGGCCAGCTGGCCAGGGTTACCATTGAGCCCGGAAACCGATGAGATATTGACCACCTTCCTAAAAACCTCATTGCCCGCAGCTTCATCCTGAAGATGAAATTTTTTAATGTAGGGCTGAGCCGCTTTTAAAATTCGATAAGGAGCCGTCATATGCACATCAATCATTGCATACCACTGCTCATCATCCATTTTCTGAACAACGTTATCCCATGTGTAACCGGCATTGTTAATAATCATGTCCAGACCACCAAAGGTATCGACCGCTGTTTTCACAAAACGCTCACCAAAATCTTGTTCAGTGACACTACCAATACATGCAACGGCTTCCGAACCTATTGCTTTAATATCCTCAACCAATTGATGAGCCAGGTCAGCATCCAGATCATTGACCACCACCCGAGCACCTTCAGAAGCCAACTTAAGCGCAATTTCCCGCCCGATACCACGACCAGAACCACTCACTAGAGCAACTTTTCCCACCAATTTACTCATGTCTTTTTCCGCACCTCATTAATCAGGACTGTACACTTTCCCGGGTAGAAATTTGTTGATGCCATTTACTGAGGTGAACGCATTCATCAGGAATTGTCGCCTTGACCCAACCACTAAATATGACGAAAACGTAAGCGGCAATATCGGCAACGGTAAAGTTGTCACCGACCATAAACTCACGTCCCTCAAGATGCTTATTCAATACACCATAAAAGGTTTGGATTCGCTCATTACCTCTATCCGCCAGCTCAGAAATTTGTTCATAGGAAACAGGTCCCGGCAACGCTCGCCCGGCAAATCCTGGGGCCGAATTACGAAGCACTTCAGCTACCGCCTGAAAACCATCCGTAAAACACCGATGGTCCCAACTCAAAATCAATGCCCGAGAAAGTGGGTCGGTGCCTAATAAAGGCTTCTGAGGGTAAATATCCTCAAGGTAGCTGTACATACCCAACACCTCCGTCAGCACCACACCATCATCCAGCACCAATGCAGGCACAGTGCCGCAACTATTTACGGCACGAAATGACTCACTAAATTGTTCTCTTGCCATGAGATCCACATGTTCAGTCTCTATCTCAATACCTTTTTCCACCAAAAAAATATTGAGACGCATGGGGTTTGGGGCTGGGGGGTAAGTATAAAGTTTCATAACAGTGCTCCGTTGCAACCGGAACTATACCGTTTTATTAATTCACAAGCATAGACACCACTGGCCTACAGATAGGTTTAATCTATTAGGGATAATGAGTTAGGAAAGACCAATAAAAGAAAGAAATATTTAAATCTGGAAAATGATATGGCGATATAGCTCAGTTATTGAGCAGGGTAGAAGTCAGGGCACAGGAGGCTACACGGAACTTCCTCTCCATATTCTTGGCATAACGATTCAAGAACTGGGGCGTAGGCTGCGGGGATACCACCATCGCGATTCAACCAGTTCCAAACATGTTGCTGCCTAATGGAACGACCAGTTTTTTGTGACACCGCATTTGCTAAAGCTGTTTGCCCTCCCATAATTTTCACAACTTTAAGTAAAGCATCTTCCGGGGTCATATCGTACTCCCTATTTTTATATCAAAATAATAACGAGACACAGTTCACATTACAACTATAGTTGTCCCCTTTATCACAACAGATGTTGTAATATCGAGTGTAATGAACACTATGGCAGATCGAATCAAAGCAGCCCGGTTAAAATCAGGCCTGTCTCAGGTTGAGCTTTCCGAGCAAACCCACCTTACCCAGCAGATGATATCCAAGCTGGAAAGTGGCCGATCCCAATCTACATCGGCCATTTTTGCCATTGCTAAAGCTTTAGATGTCTCTGCCTATTGGCTTGGGCTTGAGACAGACGAGGATTTCCACCAAGGTTCTATCGCAGCTTTTTTCGATGATGGGTCTATTTCTGAAGCCTGGCTGCTACTCTCAGATCTGCAGCGCTATGAAATCTGTAAACATATCTTTCAACTGAGTAAACCTAAGCCAGCAAATACGGCAGGCTAGTACAGACCAAAACCACCTGTCCTCAGGCTATCTGTATTGCTGGGATTATCACCTTTGTCCTAGCGAAGATTCAAAACCGAAGTCATATACAGACACATTTGCTGTTTTTAACGATAGTCAGCTAGGCTATTACTATGGCAGTGGCCATTATAATGAACGGTACCTTTCTACTAAAACTCGGGCTTTTACTAATGAGGTCGTTCTAAGCAAAACCTAGATAACGGCAAACAAGAATCTCTTTTATTTTAAGTGACAGAGGCAGTCTTGATGAACAAACTCAATCAGCCATTAAGCGGAAACCAAATGCCCCGTTTCTCCGGGCCAAGCACTCTTTTCCGATTACCGTCGCAAGATACAGCACAAGACCTAGATGTTTGTTTTATCGGTGTTGGTCTGGATATCGGCACCAGCAACCGCACTGGCGCTCGCTTTGGACCTCGACAAATTCGACAGGAGTCTGCCCTGATTCGCCCCTACTCCATGGCCACAGGAGCAGCCCCATTCGATAGCTTTCAGATTTCTGACATTGGTGATATAGCATTAAACACCTTCAATTTGGCTGCATCCCTCAACACGATCACTCGACACTACAAAGACATTCTTAAACACACAGTAAAGCCCTTCGCTCTGGGTGGTGATCACACAATCACCCTTCCCATACTTCGTGCTATTTCCGGGAAATTTGGTCCCGTGGCCATGGTACATGTGGATGCCCACACTGATACCAATGACACCATGTTTGGCGAAAAAATCACCCACGGCACTATTTTCCGTCGAGCTATTGAAGAGGGCCTCATTGCCCCCGCCAAAATGGTTCAGATCGGTGTCCGGGGGACTGGCTACAACAAAGGTGATTTTGATTGGCCTCGCCAACAGGGTGTACGTGTAGTGCAGGCTGAAGAATGCTGGTACAAATCTCTTGAACCACTAATGGCTGACATTCGCCAGAATATTGGTACTGACACACCCACCTACATCAGCTTTGATATCGATGGTCTGGATCCCTCTGTGGCGCCAGGAACTGGTACACCGGAACCGGGTGGGCTCACCGGTACCCAAGCGCTGGAAATTATTCGGGGGTGTTATGGGCTGAACATCATCGGGGGCGATTTGGTGGAGGTGTCACCGCCCTATGACACCTCTGGAAATACCGCATTACTGGCTGCAAATCTGTTATTCGAAATGTTATGTAGTTTACCGGGCTGCTCCCGTCAACATTGACTACTGCCATCAACGCCCCATAAGCAGACAAGATCAAGACAAAGCTCACACAAACTTTATAATGGCCCACAAATTAATTAGGTATACACCATCACCGTGAAATTAAATTATTCCACACAGGGTTTGGGGCAGCCGGTAATTTTAATGCACGGCATGTTCGGTTCACTAAGCAACCTCGGGCTACTGAACCGAGCATTGTCCGAAAGCTACTCAGTGATTTCTGTTGATATGAGAAATCATGGGGAATCCCCCCATAGCCTGGAAATGGATTACCCCTCCATGGCGAATGACATCATTGAATTAATGAATAACCTAAAGCTCGACCAGGCAAACCTGATCGGCCACTCCATGGGAGGGAAAGTTGCTATGCAGGTTGCTCTGACTCATCCAGAGCGTGTGAATAAGCTGGTCGTAGCCGATATAGCACCGGTGGACTACAAGCCTGATCGCCATGGGGGTGTGCTAGAAGGCCTGACTTCTCTGGCAACAACAAGGCCAACCTCTCGCAAGGAAGCAGATCAACTGTTGGCAACCTATGTCGACGAGCCCTCTGTACGGGCATTTTTACTGAAAAATCTTGTCCGCGCAGAGGATGGAAGGTTTGACCTACGTCTTTATATGGAAGGGATTATTGCCAACTACTATGACAAGTTAACACTGGCACCCACCGGTGAGCCGTTTTCAGGCCCCTCCCTATTTATCAAAGGCGAAGATTCTGCCTATATCCAAGATAAACATCGCAGTGAAGTGCTCCGACTATTCCCAAATACCAAACTGAAAATTATAGCGAATACCGGCCATTGGCTACACGCGGAAAAACCAGAAACTTTCAATAAAACTGTCAGCGTATTTTTGAACGACCAGTGAAGAAATATTAAGAACTTAGCTTACTAATGTGTGATCCCCATTGTTTGAACTCTGGGGCTTTAACTCTGCTGCTTTAACTCTGGTGCTTTAACTCTGACTCTTTATGTCTGAGCAGTATTACCCTTTTCATAACACACAACACGATCCTTACCCAAAGCTTTGGCTTGATAAAGTGCAGTGTCTGCATTCCTCATAAGTTGATCCAATGGCAACGGATTATCTTTATCTAAAACAGTCACGCCAACACTCATATTGTAATCAATCGTTTGCCCCGCAAAAGTCACTGTTTTATTTTTTGCTAACGCTCTAATTTTATTAGAGAATTCTAAGGCACCATCCGAGTCTGTATTATGTAATACCATGGCAAATTCTTCGCCACCAATACGGCCAACCAGGTCACTTTTTCGTTTACATTCGCTCACAACAGAACCAAATGATTTTAGGACCTCATCACCACCGGGGTGCCCATAGGTATCATTGATTTTTTTAAAATCATCCATATCGATATAAATTACAGCCAGTGTTGACTGACTTCGAACAGCAACCTCATAAACTGTTTCACAACTAGCTAGGAAAGCTCTTCTCGTCATCAGTCCTGTGAGGGCATCAAATGTCGCCAGTATCCACATTTCCTCCTCTAGCTGATGAATTTTTATGATCAACCCCACTAAATACCAACTGACCACCGGTGCAATGATTAATGGTGCTACAACCGCAATTAACACACCAATAAATACAGTACCACCACCAAACAACTCCAAAAATGAAATCGTAATTATCAATGACATAACAATGGAGAATAAGGTAATTAATGAAACTACTTTAAAATGGCCAATATCAATGATATTTTTTATAACATTATTCATAAATTATCTTATTTATATGACTTAAAAAACCATCAAATACTTAACGTCACCCTCCCTGTAACTTTCAGCTGGTTCAGTAAATGTTAACCCACCAACAAGGATACTAAAATAACGCCCTAAAATATTATCTATTCATGTATATCATTAGTCTCGACGATATACTCCCATCCAGCCGTTACAACTTGTATGGGCGGATAACGGAACACGAAAGGTAGGATCAGGTGTTAGCAGGAAATCCTTCATAGCCTTTTCCTTCACCAGTCGCCGCGTTAAGCGCAGTGCCAGAACTATACTCAATACGCCAAACAATAATCCACCCACGGCCTGTCCAACGCTAAAATGGGCATTGAAGGTACGATAATTCGAAGATACAACGCAGCAAGCTGGCGTGCACGCCCTGTGGCGCCTAATAATTCCAGGAAAAAAGGGATATTCAGCCAGACAATCAGTGCACTGGGCACCGTGACCACAACAGCAAATACCGAGACGCTGGCTATATAGCGCTTTGCAGATGGCATCTCTCCACTACCGGCTGCTCTGGCCACCAATGCAGCCATGGCAATGGCAATGGAAATACCGATGCAGATTGTCGTAGTAAAAAAAGTATTAGCCCGCATAACCTACTGCCGCTGCAAGCTCGGTTTCCCAAAGTAGACTTAAAAAATAAATATCTGCAAGATCGACGAGGAAAATGGCCATCAAACCAAGTGCAGCCGTCGATGTCATCACTGCAATATGACGTTGCAGCAATCCCGTCACAAAGCGGGGGTGATGCCATTACGATTCCTGAATAATTTTCAATATTCGTTGTTGTGTCTTGTTAAGGCAAGCGTCACGACACACTATCGAGGGCCTGACTGACATCCGCAATAATATCGTCAATATTCTCAATACCCACAGAAATACGGACGAGATCGGCACTGACACCTGCTGCAGCCAGCTCATCATCATTCAATTGTCGGTGAGTGGTGGATGCAGGATGACAAGCCAGTGATTTAGCATCGCCAATATTGACCAACCGTAAAATCATCTGCAGTGCATCAATAAATTGTGTGCCCGCTTCTTTACCGGAACCTGACTCGCCATTTATTCCAAAACTCAGAATACCGGAAGCTTTACCACCAGTGATTCTCTGGCAATTCTGGTAATAAGGGCTTTCTGGTAAGGCGGCATAGTTCACCCAAGCCACCTTGTCATGGTTACTCAGGTAATTAGCCAGTTTTTCAGCATTTTCACAGTGCCGCTCCATACGGAGCCCCAAGGTTTCCAAACCCTGTAAAATCTGAAATGAGTTAAAGGGAGAAATTGCAGCGCCCATGCTTCTGAGCGGAACAACCCGGCAACGGCCTATATAGGCAGCAGCACCCAGTGCTTCCGTATAAACAACCCCGTGGTAGGAGGGGTCCGGTTCATTTAAAATAGGAAACCGCTCTTTGTTGGCTACCCAGTCAAACTTTCCTGAATCAATAATGACACCGCCAATGGATGTGCCATGCCCGCCCATATATTTGGTTAACGAGTGAATAACGATATCTGCACCCAACTCAAAAGGGCGACATAAAAATGGTGTCGCAACCGTACTATCTACAATCAAGGGCACACCATGTTTGTGTGCAATTTCAGCAAACTTTTCAAGATCAACAATGTTGCCCGCCGGGTTACCAATGGATTCACAAAAAACCAGCCGGGTGTTCTTATCAATAGCCTTTTCCAAAGCATCAAAATCATCCGCCGATACCATCCTTGCTTCAATACCTTGCTTGGGTAGCGTGTGGGCAAACAAGTTATAGGTGCCACCATACAGTTGGCTGGTACTGACAATGTTATCCCCCATCGAGCAAATACACTGGATAGCGTAAGTAATCGCCGCCATGCCCGAAGCGACAGCCAGAGCACCTATTCCACCCTCCATAGCCGCTACTCGCTGTTCAAGTACATCGGTTGTTGGATTCATGATCCGGGTGTAAATATTCCCCGGGACTTTCAGATCGAATAAATCTGCACCATGCTGAGTGTCATCAAAAGTGTATGAGGTGGTTTGATAAATGGGAACAGCTGCGGCTTTAGTTGTAGCTTCCGATTTATACCCATGATGCAAGGCCAGAGATTCAAGTTTCATAGCTAGATTCACACTCCAAAAAATATTTATTTACTTATTTTTATTGATAAGAATTAACAACCAATGTGCTTAAAAAAATATCTAGTCGATTATAGACCAGCTGCTAACTCGTGCGTCAATTCAGCTGCGGGTATTGCCTTGCAACCTGTCGCATTCTGACCAGACCAAAGGGGAGAAAAATCTCCTGAACCTCGAGCTTCCAATATAGTGCGCAAGGGTGAAATAGCACTAGCAGCCAAAGGGAATTCAGGGATACCATAATGAATAGGACCAAGCTCTTTCATGGCAAAATTGATAATGGCACGAGCAGGCCGCCCTGTAAAAATATTGGTCAACGCCGTGTGCTTTGCCCTAGAGCTTTTCAGTGCAGCACGATGGACTTGACTGGTTAGCGCCTCGCTACAAAGTAAATACGCTGTCCCTACTTGAACACCTGAAGCACCCAAAACCATCGCGGCCTCAACACCTTTGGCATCTGCAATACCTCCAGCCGCGACCACTGGAACGTTCACCTCTCTGACAATTTGCGGAAGCAGTGAAAATGTACCCAGCTGCGAATTGAGGTCACGGGATAAAAACATGGCGCGGTGACCACCCGCCTCCAACCCCTGAGCAACAATCACATCAGCACCACATTCTTCCAACCACAACGCTTCTTCCAATGTTGTAGCAGAGCTGATGACCTTGGCACCAAAAGCCTTCACCCTTGCCAGCAAGTCATCTGATGGCAAACCAAAATGAAAGCTGACCACCGGTGGCTTGAATTCCTCCAGTATATCCACAGCATCTGAATTAAACGGTACACGGGTAACAGCAGGAATTGTATTGGGGTCAACATCATGTGCTTTATAAAATGGCATTAACGCATTACGCCAGATCATTTCAGCTTTATGGCTGATCTCAGGCACTTCGTGACAAAAGAAATTAACGTTATAGGGACGATTGGTCTGTGTCTTAATAGCTATCAATTCATCCCGCAATTGCTCCACACTGAGCATGGCACAGGGCAGTGACCCCAGCCCTCCAGCATTGGAGACAGCCACGGCCAGAGCACTGCCTTGTACCCCCGCCATAGGAGCCTGAATAATGGGCAACTCTATTCCCAATAAGTCTTGCAGGATCATTGTGCCACCTGATGAAACTCAATAACGTTGTTATCCGGGTCTCTGACAAATAAAAACCTAGTCCCATCAGGCAGCACGACAGGCCCTTCAGTAATCGGTATTTGCAGATCAGATAGTGTTCTTTGCACGACCTCCAGATGAGTCACTTCTAACGCTATATGGGTGAACCCCGTATGTTTTTCAGTGCGATCCATAAGCACATTTTCAGAGGGCCCTGATTCAAGGAGTGCTGTGGATGCATTAAGTATGAAATTAATATTGACCCCTGAAGGATGCTCCATAATGGCAACGGGTTCGGGGCCAATGGGACCAACAATAAATTGGAAACCAATTTTCTCGTAAAAAGCTCTGGATTTTTCCAGACTCGTTACCCGTAAACCCACATGATTAATACCGACAATCTCTTCCATAGGAATAGGTTCTTTTCCAACAGCGGCCTAGCCTCTTTCAGGATCAAACCCTGAAAACTCAATCCCGGACAATTTTGCCAATTCAGCATCAAAGGTTGCCAGGTCATCCCGGACAAATTCATTGAGATGTGAATGTCCACATGCCCGTGCCATCACCTTCATTAACTCAACAGATGAGTCAAAAAATGTGGCCAGCCTTTGTGCAGAGCTTTCGACATCCAGCCTTTTTCTCAGTTCGGGATTTTGTGTGGCAATACCCGCAGGACAGTTGTTCGTATGACATATCCTTGCTGCGATACAACCAATGGACTGCATGGCGCTGTTGGCAATGGCAACACCGTCAGCCCCCAGCGCCATGGCCTTAATAAAGTCACTGGGTACACGCAGTCCACCGGTGGCAATCAGCGTCACCTTTCCACCCATACCTTGTTGATCAAGATAGTGTCTGGCTCGAGCTAAGGCTGGAATGGTTGGCACGCTAATATGATCGCGAAACAGCAATGGGGAGGCTCCAGTGCCGCCACCCCGGCCATCCAGAATAATGTATTCAGCGCTGGCCTGAAGGGCAAATTCAATATCCCGCTCAATATGATTGGCACTGAGTTTGAAACCGATGGGAATACCACCAGTGATTTCACGTACTCTATCGGCAAATCGCTTGAAATCTTCCGGGGTATTTAAATCACTAAAGGTGGGTGGTGAGATAGCTGGCTCACCCTCAGGTATTCCGCGGATTTCAGAAATTTTACCCACGTTCTTTACCGCAGGCAGATGCCCACCGGTGCCCGTTTTTGCGCCTTGGCCACCTTTAAAATGGAATGCTTGGACCTTTTTCAATGCGGCCTCGGTATAGCCAAATTTTGCACTGGCCAACTCATAAAAATACCGGCTATTGGCCTGCTGCTCTTCTGGCAACATGCCCCCTTCTCCAGAGCAAATACCTGTTCCTGCGAGTTCAGCGCCCTTAGCCATCGCTATCTTTGCTTCCTCTGAAAGTGCCCCGAAACTCATATCAGAGACAAACAGTGGAATCTTCAATACCAGTGGGGTTTTTGCTTCTGGACCGATGACCAACTCCGTACCAACGGCCACATCCTCCATCAGAGGCTTTTCGGCTAACTGGGCGACCATAATCTGAATATCATCCCAGCCCGGCAACTGATTCCTTGGCACCCCCATGGCGCTCACAGGCCCATGCGGCCCCACCCCTGACAATCCTTCCCTAGCAAGCAAGTGAATAAGCTCTACCGTGGGTTCTTCCTCAGTAGCCCGCACCGCTGGTATCAAGCCTTGATCATCAGTGATACCGGGGCCTTCCGTACCAACTTGTTCATCGGAAAACTGCTTATGAGTACCATCACAAAAGGGGGCGTTACGGGTATGCTTACAGGCACACAGATAGGCTTCCTGCTCTTCAGAGGAGACAATCACCTTGGGTGTAAATGAAGTACCTACATGAGAACCATCGCAGAATGGCTGGCTTTTTGATTTACCACAGGCACAAAAATGGTATTCCTGCCCCTTGGACAAGTTGACCTTTACCGGTTTGTTATCAGCTATAACGGGGTTATTCATGATGGGTTTTCTCTTTAAGGCCTAACACCAGAAAGACATAGCAATTTTTCACTTTGTGGTGTTATCTATTGATACTGTTGCCTGTGCTCCAACAACCTACACACCAACAATCTATGCCTAAACACTCAATACCTCAACACGCTATTTCTCAACACTTTATTCCTCAACACTTTAGTCCTCAACAATGTCGCCTTTCAAACTCAAGACAAAGGCAACCACATCGTCACATTCCTGCTGGGGAACCTGTAACACACCCATAGTCATCCCCGCATGTTCTAGGAAGATAGCCCAATCGCTTTCACTTATGTTCATGCCCTTATGTGACACTTTCATATCTCGGCCAGTGTAGTACACCGGACCGCCTGCGTTTGAACACAAGTAGTCTATTAACAGCTGCTTTTCTCTTTCAATACCATCATCTCCGCGATTCTCCCAGAAACGACCCAATTGAGGGTCTGTTTGTAGGCGTGGGAGTAAATCATCAACAAAAGCTGTCATGCCATCGTAACCACCAAGGCGGTCGTAGAGTGATTTCTGGTTCATCTTTTATCCTTTTTTATTTAGCACGAGAGAAATTAGAGATAAAACCCAAGCGCCGACCACTCTAGGCAATATGTGCTGAAGCTATTCCTACCCTGGGTCAACAATATCCGCCTTGGTTGAACTAACGATCTCCAGTAGTGCTTGTATTTCCTTTTCCCGCACCTCGTTCTTTACAAGAACCTCACGGAACAGCGCAGTCATACGACTCCACTCCAACTCAGTGATACCCAGATGTGCATGAGATTCCTTCATCTCCCGACCATGATAGAGGCATGGGCCTCCCGCAGCCTGGCACACCATAGCCGTCAAGTGGTACTTCAAATACGGCGCTGGCACACGTTTTCTGGCGGCATCCACGGCAGGGTTTGCATTGAGAACCACGTCATGCACAAGAATATCAATGAAGTCACTGACCACCACTGAAATAGGGGCCAACCCACCCAACCGATCATAGAGCGACGCTTGCTTTTGGGTGTCATCACACCAGGCTAATGCCGAGTGAGACCCCAAAAGAAGAATACCAACCAAGCTCAATATGACCCACATATCTTTGCCACGGCTAAACATAACAATTCCCTTCTTACTGGCGATGCAGCTAATAATGATGCCCACCTGATTTATCACTCTAATCAATGATTACGGGGGGTGACAGCCGAAACAGCTGTGCACCGACGACTACAGAAAGCTTAGTGCACAGGATTCCTTCCGTACCTGCGTTTAACCATAGCAGAAGTTTTTCAGGTGTAGAAAAAGACCATAGTAGGGGATCATAAGAATACTGTTTGAACTCACCTCGACTTGATCGATACGAGATCTTTTTCAATTCTTGCCAAAAAAGCACGCACTTGAGTGATAAAACCCTTATCCTGTCCACTTACCCACTGTTTACTTTATTAAAACCAGCAGAAGACATCTAAAATGGCCAAACCTAACTACAGTTTTGAAAAACGTCAGAGAGATCTGGCAAAAAAGAAGAAGAAAGAAGAGAAAAGACTGAAGAAAGCCGAGGCAAAAGCTGGGGTGAAGAGTGAGGAAGGTGAGGAGAGTGGCGAAGTAATGAATGACCAGCTACAGGAAGTCCAGCCTCTGCCAGGTGGTGATACAACGGACACCTGATGCTCACCGCATAGACCAGAGATAGAACTACCCTCCACCAGCACTTAAAACAAAAAACGGGCCAGTGGCCCGTTTTTTGTTTTAAGTGTATTTAACCTGGGTTTGGCACCCAGGTTATTCATACTCAGCAATGGGCAGACAAGCACACACCAGATTCCTATCACCGTATACATTGTCGATCCTACCCACAGGCGACCAATATTTTGTTTCCCGGAGAGACACCAATGGGTAGGCAGCCAACTCTCTTGAGTAGCTTCTATTCCAGTCATCGGCCGCCACCACATCGGCCGTATGCGGAGCATGACAGAGGGGGTTGTCTTCCAATGGATAGTCTCCGCGCTCTACTGCAGCGATCTCCTCACGAATTTGCAACATGGCATCACAGAACCGATCCAGTTCTTCTTTGGATTCACTCTCCGTGGGCTCAATCATCAGGGTACCCGGCACCGGAAATGACATAGTCGGTGCATGAAAACCAAAATCGATCAGACGCTTGGCCACATCATCCACGGTAACACCGGAGTCATCCTTGATACCCCGCAGATCCACAATACATTCGTGAGCCACCCGATCATTAGTGCCCGTATAAAGAATGGGATAAACACCCTTGAGCCGCTCAGCCATGTAGTTGGCATTAAGAATCGCAACCTCAGTGGCCTGCTTCAGCCCTTGCGCACCCATCATTTTGATATACATCCAGGTAATGGGAAGAATACTGGCACTACCCCAGGGGGCGGCAGATACGGCACCCACAGCAGTCTCTTTACCCAAACTATCATGGCCAGGCAAATATGGTGCTAAATGCTCACGTACAGCCACTGGCCCTACACCAGGGCCACCACCACCGTGGGGAATACAAAAAGTTTTGTGCAAATTGAGGTGTGATACATCACCGCCAAACTTGCCCGGCTGACAGAGCCCCACCATGGCATTGAGGTTGGCGCCATCGATATAAACCTGCCCACCGTGCTGATGGATGAGGTCGCAAATTTCAGTAATGCCCTCTTCAAACACACCGTGAGTGGAAGGGTACGTCACCATAATGGCAGCAAGATTTTCACTGTGTTGCTCTGCCTTAGTGCGAAGATCGTCAATATCCACATTGCCCTGCTCATCACAACTTATAACGACCACTCGCATACCACACATTTGTGCAGAAGCGGGATTGGTACCATGGGCAGAACTGGGGATCAGGCAGATATTGCGATGAGTATCATCACGACTTTCATGGTAGGCACGAATGGCCAGTAGCCCCGCGTACTCACCCTGAGAGCCCGCATTAGGTTGCAGGGAAATCGAGTCATAACCCGTTGCTGTACAGAGCATGGCCTCTAACTCTTCGATCATTGCCACATAACCTACCGTCTGGTCCTGCGGTGCAAAGGGGTGGATATTTGAAAATTCAGGCCAGGTCACCGGGATCATTTCAGCCGTGGCGTTGAGCTTCATCGTGCAAGAACCCAGCGGAATCATTGCACGATCCAACGCTATGTCTTTGTCTGCCAACTTGCGCAGATAACGCAGCATTTCAGTTTCAGAATGGTACCGGTTAAAAACTGGATGAGTCAGTGTGTCGCCGGTACGTAACAATTCCTTAGGTAGCCCACTCTGGGCGGTAGGCTCCAGATCATTCACTGTAAGCTCGGTACTGGCATCAAATAGACGCCACAGGGATTCGACATCCTCAGAGCGGGTGGTTTCATCCAGGGAGATACCCACATGGTTGTCATCAACGACCCGCAGGTTAACCCCCTGAGCTACCGCCTCTTGATGAATAGCTGCCGTCTGCTCACCCGTAGCGACAGTCAACGTATCAAAGAAGCTTTTATTGACTGGCGCATGCCCCAGTTTTTTCAACCCAGCGGCCAGAATGGCAGTAAGGCAATGTACTTTCTCGGCAATGCGTTTCAGCCCATCAGGACCATGGTAAACCGCATACATACTGGCCATCACCGCTAACAATACCTGGGCTGTACAAATATTACTGGTGGCCTTCTCGCGGCGGATATGTTGCTCGCGGGTTTGCAGCGCCAACCGGTAGGCTGGCTTGCCTCGACTGTCGAGTGAAATACCCACCAAACGGCCCGGCAAGGAGCGCTTGAATGAATCACGGGTGGCCATATACGCCGCATGAGGGCCACCAAAACCCAGCGGCACACCAAAACGCTGAGTACAACCAATGGCTACATCGGCACCCAGTTCCGCGGGGCTTTTCAGTAATAATAGGCTGAGAATATCCGCTGCCATCACCACCAGTGCTTTCTGTTGATGGGCGGCTTCAATCACGCCAGCAAAGTCACGAATAGCGCCATCCACACCGGGATACTGTAGTAACACACCGAAACAGTCATGCTCGCCAACATCAGCAGGATCACCCACTACCACTTCGAGCCCCATAGGTTCTGCACGGGTCTCCACCACCTCAATGGTTTGCGGCAAACAGTGTTGGTCCACAAAAAATACTTTGCCCTTGGATTTGGACATGCGCTGGCAAAGGGTCATAGCCTCACTTGCAGCCGTACCTTCATCCAGCAGAGAAGCACTGGCGAGATCCATTCCCGTAAGATCGGTAATCATGGTCTGGAAATTCAGTAGTGCTTCTAAGCGCCCCTGAGAAATCTCTGGCTGATAAGGCGTATAAGCGGTGTACCAAGCGGGGTTCTCCAGTACATTTCGCAAAATTACATTGGGCGTAATACAGTTGTAATAACCCTGACCGATAAAGTTTTTCAATACCCTGTTCTGACTGGCAATGGCGCGTAGCTCTGACAACGCCTCCTGTTCCGTGGTTGGATCACCCAAATCAAGCGAGTGGCTGGAGCGGATATTATCTGGCACAACAGCACTGATAAATGAGTCCATTCCTTCATAGCCGAGACTCTCCAACATCGCCTGCTGATCGACCGCAGAGGGGCCAATATGGCGGCGAATAAATTCATTGCTGTTTTCCAGTTCTGCCAGTGACTTCATATTTGGTGTCTCTATTTGTTCATTTCCGGTTTGTTCATCTCTGATTTGTTCATCTTTTATGAACCAGTGTGTTCTCTTGAGCTCGCCTTCAGCTCTCTAACCTCGGCTCTTACCCACGGTAATAACGCTGAGGCACAAAAGGCATTTTCTCCACGGTCACCGGACGAGGCTTGCCACGCACCATGGCATTAAGCTCAGTACCCACTGCCGCATAATCTTTCGCGACATAGCCCATGGCCAACGGCGCTTCCAGACTTGGGCCATAACCACCACTGGTCACCACCCCCACCTGTTCGCCTTCGGCATTAACCAGTTCAGCCCCTTCTCGGACAGGCGCACGTCCTTCCACCTTCAGACCTACTCTCTTGCGGGGTGCCCCTTTGACTTGCTCATTAAAAATAATATCAGCACCGGGGAAACCACCCGCTTTTGCACCATCGGCGCGACGGGACTTACTGATGCTCCAGAGTAATGACGCCTGAATAGGCGTTGTTTCGGTATCGAGGTCGTGACCATACAAGCACAACCCAGCTTCCAACCTCAGAGAATCTCGAGCACCCAATCCAATAGCGTTCACTTGTCCGAAGGACACCAACTTACGAGCCAATGCTTCCGCAGATTCAGCCGGCACAGAAATTTCAAAACCATCTTCCCCGGTATAACCAGACCGGGTGATATAACAATCAGCACCTTCAAGAATAACGCGACTACCGGTCATAAACACCAGCTCACACACGTCAGGTGCCAGCTGAGCCATTACATCCACAGCTGAGGGCCCCTGAAGTGCCAGTAATCCACGCCCTTCCAAATACTCAATCTCGAAGCCGGGGAGCGCATGTCTTAAGTAAGCAATGTCCTGCTCTTTACAGGCAGCATTCACTACCAGAAAAAAACAGTCTTCCGCCCAGCGAACAATCATCAGATCATCCAGAATGCCGCCCTGTTCATTGGTGAACAACGCATAGGTCTGCTTATTAATACCCAGCGTTTCCAATTCCACCGGTACCAGCTTCTCCAAAGCAGCGGCAACACCGTCACCGGTAATGACTACTTGCCCCATATGGGACACATCAAATAAGCCCGCGTGTTTGCGTGTGTGTAGATGCTCGGTCTTGATGCCATCCGGATATTGAACCGGCATCTCATAACCCGCAAAGGGCACCATCCGGGCACCTAGCTCCAAGTGCAGCGCCTTGAGTGGCGTGGCTTTCAAGTCAGTCGTTGTATCAGTAGTCATAGGTACCTTTTGGGCATACTGTTCTGGTGCAATGGCACGTTAAGGAGCATGAAAAACAACCATATTAGCGACCCACTATGAATTGGTAAAATTAATAGTTAAAATCTTGTCATTAACAATACTTATAGCTCTTACACAACATCTGATGCCATGAAAAATCTGCCAACGGACTTACTTCGAGCCTTTGTTACCGTGACCGAACTGGGTGGTTTCACCCAAGCAGCAGAATGGCTCGGACGCTCCCAACCCGCCATCAGTTTACAAATCAAACGTCTTGAACAATTACTGGAACAAACCCTGCTGATTCGCAGTGGCCAGCAACTGGAACTGAGCCAATCGGGGCAACTGCTGTTTCGCTACGCCAAACAAATACTCGCAATCAATGACGAAGCCGTCGCCCAATTCAGTAAAACGTCGGTTAGCGGAAAAATACACTTTGGTATTCCCAGCGAATTCGCCACCACCCTGCTGCCAAAAATCGTTGGCCGCTTTGCCCAGGCGTACCCCAATGTTACCCTCGAAGTGAACTGCGCCCTGAGCAAGCAATTATTATCGGAACCCGAACGCCACCGGTACGATCTAATTCTCGCGCTACATGACGACCCCTCCATGGCGGGAGATAATCTGGTAAAAGAGGATGACCTCGTCTGGGTGACGGGCACTGACCACGATGCCCACCTGCAAGTACCGCTGCCCTTAATCGTGGCGCCCAAGGGATGTATTTACCGCAAACGTGGTATTGAAAAACTCCGTGAGAGTCACCGGGATTGGCGCATTGTCTATACCATCCCGGACCTTACCGGTATTCAAGCGGCTATTGATGAGGGGCTGGGGGTCACCGTGCTGGCCAAGAGCACCGTACCCGAAAACCTGCGTATCTTGAAACCTTCGGAAAAGCTGCCCAAACTGGGAAAAGTGGGTATTAGCCTGATCGATCAGAGCAACGAACCCAGCGAAGCAATTACCCGGTTGATGGATTTTGTGAAGGCATCACTCTAGTAGTAACACTCTAGTAGCAATAATAGAGCAGTGATAACTAGTAGTAATAGAGTAGCGTTAATCAGTATCAGAAATAGGAAGCTCTTCCAGTGAAAAATAACATTGTTATGATCGGTATGCCCGGTGCAGGAAAAAGTACCAACGGGCTATTACTCGCCAAAGCCTTGGGCAAGGACTTTCTGGATACCGACGTGCTGATTCAGGTTCGTGAGGGTAAAACCCTGCAACAAATTATGGATAACACTGACTATCTGATACTGCGCCAAATCGAAGAGTCAGTACTCATTAGTATCGACACACAAAACTCAGTGATTGCCACCGGTGGCAGCGCCGTATACAGCGCTGCGGGAATGGCGCATCTCGCCGGAAATTCGATCATCGTTTATCTGGACACCCCACTGCAAACTCTGCAAGAGCGTATTCACGATTACGAAACCCGTGGCATTGCATGTCACTCCGATCAAAGTTTTGACGAGTTGTTCGCTGAACGCACGGAGTTGTACCGCCGCTACGCCGATATCACCATGGACTGTGATCAGCATTCACTTGAAGAAGTTGTCGATTCTATAATCAAAGGGCTGAACGGGTACGAATAAAAATAGAGATACCCTACAATCTAGAGGCAAAAAAAACCGGACTAAAGTCCGGTTAATCTCCCCTCCTAGTGCGGATTATCACACTGTATTCTTAATCTTCTTTTATCCGCACTTAGAATCACCACAGTTCAAACAGGTCAGACAGCCATCCATCAAAATAGAAGCCTTGGTCATACACTTATGGCACAGTTGGGCCGTTTCTGGAAAAGAGCTGGCCTCGTTTGCATTGGCACTTGCCGTTACGGGCTTGCTTGCAGCCTCATATTCAGCACGCTTTTCATCCAAAATTGCCTGTTGGTGCTCACCGATTTCAGGTTTTTGTATCATGCCAATTTTGGTCAGGTGATCTTCAATCGCTTCGCCAATTTCGGCAACCAGCGATGGCATAAATCTTCCGCCACGCTTGTAATAGCCGCCCTGAGGATCAAATACTGCTTTCAACTCTTCAGCCAGGAAGGTGCAATCACCCCCCTTGCGGAATACTGCTGAAATAACCCGGGTTAATGCCACCACCCATTGGAACTGGTCCATATTCTTTGAGTTAATAAAAATCTCGAAGGGACGACGCTGCTCGTGATCAGTACCCTGATTCAACACAATGTCATTGATGGTGATATACAGTGCATGTTCCGACAGCGGTGTTTTTACCTTATAAGTGGAACCATGCAGCTCTTCCGGGCGACCAACCTTTTCATGCATTTGCTCAATGACGCTCTCCGGCTCTTGCTTCGATGACTCAGGTATGGATTCATCATTGGAGGGTGTGACAACCTTGTAGCCTATAATTTTTTTGTCGATTTTAACTGTCATGTTGATTCTTCCGATCAAAATTTTCCGTAATAGCCTTCTTTCAAGGCATCGAACAGGTTCGCGGCGGTATGCATCTCGCCGTCGTATTCCACTTCCTCATTACCCTTAAGGTCCACGGTTGAACCGTCTTCCAGGGTGAATTGATAGGTAGTGGCCTCCAGATCTTTCTCTTTCACCAATACGCCCTGGAATGCTTCCGGATTAAAGCGGAAGGTGGTGCAACCCTTGAGGCCATTCTCGTAGGCATAGAGGTAGATATCCTTGAACTCGTCAAAATCACAGTCCGTGGACACATTGATAGTCTTGGAAATGGAGGAGTCTATCCAAGCTTGGGCTGCCGCCTGCACATCCACATGTTGCCTGGGCTTAATATCATCACTGGTAATAAAGTAATCAGGCAGTTTCTCCCCTTCACTTTCAGAAAAAGGCATGGCATTCGGGTTAATCAATTCACGATAGGCCAACATTTCATAGGAGAACACATCAACCTTCTCTTTGGACTTCTTGCCCTCGCGAATCACGTTGCGGGAATAGTGATGAGCAAAACTTGGCTCGATACCATTACTGGCATTATTGGCCAGTGACAGTGAAATAGTACCCGTTGGCGCAATGGAGGAGTGGTGGGTAAACCGGCAACCCACATTGGCGAGATCAGCCACCAACTGAGGGTCTACCTCAGCCACTTTCTGCATGTATTTACTGTAACGGGCGTGCAGCACCTTACCCTTAAGTTTGTCGCCAACCACAATACCGTCATTAGCCATTTCAGGGCGAAGACGCATCATGGATTCAGTGACTTCAAATTCTTCATCCATGATAGGCGCAGCACCTTTTTCCTTCGCCAGCTCCAAACCTGCACGCCACCCCGCCAAGGCCAATTCACGAGAAATCTGTTCGGTCAATTCCAATGATGCAGGGCTCCCATAAGGCGTCCGTAGCATTGTCATGGTGGACCCCAGTCCCAGAAAGCCCATACCGTGGCGTCGTTTACTCAAAATGGCTTCCCGCTGGCTTTCCAGAGGCAGGCCATTAATTTCCACCACGTTGTCGAGCATCCGAGTGAACACAGAAACCACTTCCCGGAAGTTATCCCAATCAAAACGGGCATTTTCGGTGAAAGGATCCAACACAAATTTGGTCAGATTAATCGAGCCCAGTAAACAGCTACCGTAAGGTGGCAGTGGCTGTTCACCACAGGGGTTAGTGGCACGAATATTTTCACAGAACCAGTTGTTGTTCTGCTGATTAACCTTGTCGATCAGAATAAAACCTGGCTCAGCGTAGTCATAAGTGGATGTCATGATCACATTCCACAGCTGACGCGCCTTAACTGTACGGTAAATGCGACAGGCCACCAGTCCTTCATCGTTGGTGATATACCCTTTTGTGGTGGGGAACTCACGCCACAACAGTGTGTCATCCGTAGGATCAATCGTACCCTGCTCTATTTCTTTGCGTAAAACCGGGAAGCTCAGCGACCAATCATCATCGCTCTTAACGGCTTCCATAAACCCTTCGGTTACCAGCAGTGATAAGTTGAATTGACGCAGTCGACCGTCTTCACG
>DRHD01000177.1 GCA_011049795.1 Porticoccus sp. | reverse complement strand
GTCCAAAACCGGTTTTCTACACCAAGTTGACCAGTGCTGTTCAGCTCATCAAGAGAATAATAAGCAATGCAGGCCTTTATCGTGGGGAGAATTTAGGCAAACGCCTGATTAAAATAGCTGATATTTAGCCCGCAAGGGAAAGTTAAAATAAATACTGGATAAAAATGCCCTCTAAGCGTAGTTATTTCTGGCGAGAAATTCTAAAAATAAGCTCAAAATACAACAAGCCTCACAATCATTTGAGAGAGAAGCTTGTGAAAAAACATTGGAATAACACAGGCTAAATTAATAGCATACGAGCAACATGAATGAACAAACCACAACTACCCCAATGGGTCACCCCACTAGTAATTGCTGTCGCCCTCCCGACCATTGCCTGCTTTGCTTATTATTCTCTTGATGAGCTGAACAGCACTGGTCAACTTGGTGTAGAAAACCGGTTTTGGACACCTGCTATTATTCTGTCCTATCCCGCGAGTCTCATTGGCCTGATGGGCCTCGTCACAACACACTATTCTCCCCAAAAATCCATCATGAAGTACTGTTTATGGAGTATCTGTATACTGATTCCCATGGTGTTCTTACTATTAGTGAGAGCATAAAATTAATGAGAGTCACCATAGAGCAGACAACGAACCTTTTCAGGCTAGGATTTAAGCGCTAAACAACAAGGATCAGAAATAAAATGAGCAAGTTATTATATATCGAAGCATCACCGAGAAAAGACCGGTCGGCCTCTATTGAGGTGGCACAATCTTTTGTTTCTGCCTTTCTGGATGAAAACCCGGATAATCTGGTAGAAACACTGGATCTTTGGAGTTTGGCATTACCGGAATTTGATGGCGACCGTATCAACGCAAAATACCAAGTGATGCATGGGGACAATCCCACACCAGGAGAGACTACCGCCTGGGAAGAAATCTCATCGATTGTCGCTCAGTTTAAGGATACGGATAGTTATCTGTTTAGTCTTCCCATGTGGAATTTTTCTATCCCCTACAAATTAAAACATTATTTTGATGTAATTACTCAGCCCGGCCTCACCTGGAGCTTTTCTCCCGAAACAGGATACCAGGGCTTGGTGACAGGAAAGTCTGCCACCTTGATATTAGCGCGCGGTGGGGAGTACAGCAGCAGTGCTGAAGCTGGTGCTATGGATTTTCAGAAAACATATATGGAACTGATTCTTGGCTTTATTGGATTTCAGGATATTCAGACGGTGTTAATAGAACCTACACTGACTGACCCAGAATCCAAACAGCAAACGCTGATAACAGCCAAAGAACAAGCCGTGAGTATTGCCAAACAGCTCTAGCATAGAGAATATCTGATAATGGCCATATAAAAAGATACGACGATCTTTTTATCTTTTCCAACGAGGAAGGGTTATGAAAAAACACCTGTCAATATCACTGCTACTTGCCCTTTGCCTCTCCGGTACAAGCTATGCAGAGAGCCGCACACCCGAACCATCAACCCATCAACTGGCACCCACAGCTGCAGAAGTAGCAACCAGTGTATTGTTTGGGGCGGCTGAACAGCGGGTGCTGCTCTGAATACTTACACAATCGTGATGGTCGCTATAGCAGAGACCAAGACTGGGACGATGATGACCTACTGTTATGGGTATACGCTCATTGGTCTCTCAATCTTGACCACTAATTAAGCGTTTTACTTGCCCTGGGCTAAAAGGCCATCCTTTTTCTTGACCATCCGGCAGCACAATCACGGGAATACGCACAGCATATTTCTCTTTAAGAGATTCGTTCTCGGCTATATTAACCTCCTCCAACCGCCAACCAGCCTCTTGTATAATAGGGTAGATAACGGCCTTTGCCTGATCGCAAAGGTGGCAGTGAGGTCCCGTGTAAAGGGTGAGAATATTGTCCATAGGCATTCTTTTTTCTAATGTCTTGGTTATTTTTTCCAGGGATTTTTTGCTTTTTTATAGACACTTTATTCTTTTTTTGAATCGCTTTGTTCTTTATTAGAGTCACTTTTTTCTTTCTTGATCAACCAGCAATTGTGGATTTTTTTGTTTCTCTGAAAATCTGGATCAAGGGTGCGGTCAGTGATATTTTCAACCTGATATTTGCGAATAACACTCTCTTCCATGGAAAATTTTCGGAAGTTATTAGAAAACACCAATGTGCCTCCCGGTGCCAAAATCACCATTGCCTCATCAATCAGTCGAGGATGGTCACGCTGAATATCAAGGACTGAATCCATTTTCTTGGAATTTGAAAAGGTGGGGGGATCGAGAAAGATGACATCGTACTCACCTTCACCCTTGGCCAACCATTCCAGGCAATCTGCACGCAATAACGGGTGGCTCTCTTTATCTATGTCATTCAATGAAAAGTTGCGCTCTGCCCAATCAAGATAACTATTGGACATATCAACACTTAAACTGGTTTTTGCTCCACCCAACACTGCTTGAACGGTTGCCGTTGCTGTATAGCAGAACAGGTTGAGAAATCGTTTTCCGTCTACCATATCAGCGATCATCCGACGAACGGGACGATGATCCAAAAATAAGCCGCTATCCAAATAATCGGCAAGATTCACTTCAAATTTGGCCTTACCTTCAGTAACGGTAAGTACCGCATTATCCCTAGTTCGGTTCTGCTGGCGCTGGTACTGGCTATCACCTTTTTGACGACGCCGTTCCTTAAAAAATAATTTTTTACGGCTCTCAGGATAGAGATGCTGCAATGCTTGGCGCACTTCGGTGAGGTGTTTGTTGGCCTGCTGCTCGTCGATATCTGCTGGTGGTGCATACTCCTGAACATGAATAGCATCATCGTAAATATCCACAGCTACAGAATATTCCGGCATATCTGCATCGTAGAGCCGATAGCAGCTGACACCTGATTGTTTTAACCAATTATTGAGTTTCCGAGCATTTTTCTTCAAGCGGTTGGCAAACATTGTTGCGCCTTCCGTTAATGGCTGCTCCTGCTTTCTGGACTGCTGCTCATTATCTTCCTTTTTATTTCTGTCCTGCTCCGCCTTATCTCTGAGCTGAAATAACAGCAACTGACTGGGAATCGTCCCATTGAACAGCTTGTATTTTTTCTCAGCACGCAGACGCAATTCACCCGCCAACTCTGCATTGCCGGTAATTACCGCCAAACGCCACCCCGGGCATTCCCGTTTAGCCAGCTCACCAAGAGCCTGATACAGAGGCCGGAGTTCTTCCATTTCCCCCCAACGCTCTCCATAGGGGGGATTACAAATCATTAAGCCGTGATCAATTTTGGTATGGGTGGGTTTTTTAAAGGCGGCCATGGGCTTAGGAATCACCCTGACCTGCTTATCGAGGCCAGCGTAAGCAATATTTTCCTGAGCGGCTCTGATGGCACGAGCATCCTTGTCATAACCACGTATTTCCGGCAACGCTTTAGCGAGCCCTGCCTGGCAACGATCCAGTGCGTCCTGACGAATGCCCTCCCATAAATCGGCATCATGTTGAGACCACCCATGAAAACCGAACTTACGGCGATTGAGGCCCGGAGCAATGTCAGCGGCGATCATTGCCCCCTCGATCAACAGCGTTCCACTACCACACATTGGGTCGATAAGCGCGCCGCCCTGCTCTGCAATCTGTGGCCATCCCGCACGAATTAACAACGCCGCCGCCAGATTTTCCTTGAGGGGTGCAGGCACCATAGCGGTACGATAACCGCGCTTGTGTAAGCTATCACCCGACATATCCAAACTGACATTGGCCTTATCACTGGCCAAATGTACATTAATACGAATATCCGGATTCCGCAGGTCTACATCCGGGCGGTCACCAAAACGCTCCTGAAGCGTATCCACCACGGCATCTTTGACCCGCTGAGCACCGAACTGAGTATGACGAATCGCATCATTGGAACCGATAAAATCCACAGCAATAGTCTGCCGTGGTGTCAGATATTGGTGCCAGGGGATGGATGTCACACCATCATAGAGATCATCGGCACTGCCAACCTCAAACTTCTCCAGAGGCATCAGAATCCGGTTGGCCAACCGAGACCAAAGGCAGGCACGATAGCCAAACTCCAAGGGGCCCTCCGCGTAAACACCTGCCACAGTGAGCCTTACCTGATCAGCACCAAGGGATTCAAGTTCACTAGCTAACAACTCTTCCAGCCCCTTCGGGCAACTGGCAAACCACTTCGTCATAAGGGAATGTCCCGATTGCCCTTAGTGTTCAGTAAGGACACATCTATAAATTTTTTTGTGAATGTACGTGAGTGCATCAAAGCATCGCACGGATAATCGCTGCCTACAAAACCAATCTAGCAATCAGCTATGAATTTATATCTGGAAAATTCAACGCCAGTACCAAAGATTTACTTTTTAATTACTAAAGAGTATTAAAGCCCACCCTTTATAGACAAATTAAATCTTCGACAGCGTCCCCTGATTTTGATGAACTAGATCGGCTAAATAAAAATAATCTTACCTTTTACCACTGCACTTTTTTCACTGCTTTTTGACTAAAGACAGTGGTCAGTCCATCAGGAGCTTACTCTCTATGAGAAGACAGAAACGAGATTCTTCCCACCGCGCTTTTATCAAAGGTTATCAAGCTGGCTTCAACGGCCGAAACAAAACAACTTGCCCTCACTCACAAGAAACCCCAGTAGCACAAGACTGGTGCAACGGTTGGCGAGAGGGCCGCGAAGATAACTGGAATGGCTATAGTGAACAAACCTCTCAACAAAAGGTTATGAGTCTATAATCAGTTTTTCAATATAGGGCTTGAGCCCTACTTAAGGCCTAATCAGGCTTTGAAGCGGCAGAGGTTTTTCTCTCGCCTCCGCCCGCTTCACGAGGCCGGATTCCTTTCGATTCAGACCATCAAATCAAGCTAGCCCCGTGAGACTAGCCTTAATCATAAGGCTCTGTCTTTCTCACCTACCATTCCGGCGGGTGAGGATATAGTAAGGAACCGTTCAAGTCATGTGATATGCCCGGCTTGAACACGAGATACGCTGAACAGTCTCATTAAGAACCTATGACTCAAATATGGCTAGACCAAGCACACTGGTGGTGTATCCGGACGGTTTTCTGTCGCCTGTACGATAT
>DRHD01000176.1 GCA_011049795.1 Porticoccus sp. | reverse complement strand
GTCCTTGGCTGTCGGTGGTTCAACCTGCCAGAAGCTCCTGGCTGGCCCTTCCCCGAGCTGGCGCTGATAGAAGTATTCACTTTCCACTGCCCCCGTCCTGAGCACCAACATAACGGCATCCGGCGAAGCATACTTGTCTCCCAGTCCGGCCAGGACGCTCCCGATAAGGCGCTGCATATCAGGTACATGGATCATTTCGTCCTCCTGTCAAATTTTGCCCAGATACCAAATCCCAAAGCCAGCAGTGCGCCAGCGAGAACTTTCTGCTGCTCTACGATCATATAGAGCCGGTCGGAGCCTGCTGTGAATGTCTCATAATGTTGCCAGCCTCTTGCCGTGCCCAGATAGTAGGTAAAGCCAAAATACACCAAGCCCGTAAGAGAGATCAGGTATGCAACATAACGACGATGGATTCTCTTTCTCATGCAAGTGACGATTGGCCAGCAGCCGTGAGTAGGTTATTCGTGTTTGCCAGGCTGAGATCCATATCCTGCTTACGGAATACGGTCTCCAACTGTAGGTTATCCTGCACATCAATCCCGCCAACTTTGTGAATGTGAATCTCCACTCGGTAGAATGGGACCTTCAGGTCTTTGCCGTCCTTATCATCGATCCTTTTTAGCGCCATTTTAGACTCCTATGCCGTTATTTCGATTTTGCTTGACACTGCAAGCCGTCCGTCTGGCAAGACAATAACCATATACCAATCGTGAGCACCGGCGGTATGTTTTATATCGAAATCAAAATCACCATCAGATTCAGTATTGATTGACCAAACTTGATCTGTGATAAGTTCTACTGCGGCACCATCGGCATTAATCGCATTAGCCCCATCAGGTAATGTGCCTGTATAGACCAGCCCCGCAGTATCGTCGGCTAGATACATTATGGCTGCAACTGAGTGAGAAATGTCATTCCCGGCAGCATCAGTAAACTGGACTGTTACTTTAACAGTGTTTGTATGGGCCGATCCAACCGACACATAGGTTATACCTGTCCAATCCCCGGACACCTCGATATTATGCAACGTAGCGCCGTTTACAGTGCCTTTAAGCCCGTTCCCTGACTTATCGTAGGCAAACCCACTAGCAAAGGAGTCTCCGCCCACATGCAACACATTACCAATTTGATTTAGTACCAGGTCATCAACCGCAAATTGACCTTCCGTAGCTGTGGTTTCAGTAATGTCCAACACAAATGAACCAGAGGCGGCGGCTTCGATACTGGTGAATTCTACAACCTCGGCTATCCCGGCAGTCATGGTTAATGATACTGCTGCCACACCAAAAGCATTGGTTATTGTGAATGCTGTATCGCCATCCGGGGCTGTGGTTACAGTGGTCGTTCTTACAAACCGATAGCGCTTTCCACCAATCCCGGTAGCAATTCTATTGCCTGAAGTTTGTATGACTGTACCACCCAATGCCCCAGCAGCAAATGTCCATTCAGCCTCACCTGTCGAATCAGTGGCTTTACCCGTAGCACTCCATTTAGCGTGAGTAGCAAAATCCGGTTCATCAAGCAAATTGAGACTACTAGCCCCGATGTCCAGGAAGTTCAATCCACCACCAGATTGTAGTTCAAAGATTTGGGCTTCAGGGATCAACGCATTCCATACGCCATAGTCGTAAATCTCGCCCTTGAACGGCTTAGTGGTACCGCCGGTCTCAGTACCAATCCGCAATACATTAGCATTAGACAATGTAAGTGGAGTCCCGCTTATATCTACAGTCCCCACGTTTACACCATTAACATTAGCAGTTGCATTACCATCACGATCAAAATTCACAATTACATCTGCAATAACCCCCGCCTCAAATACTGCCGTGCCAATCTTTGCAGTGGAATCTAGAGTATTGTCGTCTATATGAATCCAGAGATCATCTTGCCGCATCTCCAGTCCCCAACCCACAGTAGCCGAGGTTTTATTCATCAAGAACTGATTGGCCGTGCTTACACTGTCTGGCTTGAAAACTATCCTCAAAGCAAAGTCATAGGTGACCATATCCAGATCAACATCGTCTGCGTATTCGATATAATCATTAGAGCCGTCAAGACGATAATATGGCCGGTCAGAATATAAATTGCGCTGACTCTGGGTGAATAGATTCCTGAAACCAGAGGCATCCTTGTTGGCATCTAGGACAACAACCTTACTGGCCTCCGCCAGCCCTGCCGCGAGAGTTCGGTTAAGTTCTACCTCCTCAGTCGCGGTTGGCAAATCGCCAAAAGTAGAATGAAATGGTCCGTGAGGATCGCTCATAATAACCTCCTTACTGTGCTTCTACAAATTGGACATCATAGCCAGTAGTAGCGGTATCGCTCTTCAGGTCGAGCGTACTAGCCCGCAAAGGCAGTTCAATTTGCCCATAGGGTCCGATTGAGAAATAATCAGTACCCCCGTCAATGGAATAGGACAAGATAGCTGTAACATGACGGTTAAGTATCCGCAGAGCCCGACTTTCTTTGTTGAATGTCTGGACCCGGACAGCACTCGTGCCGACAGTCGATGGTGATATAGCACCAAACTTGCCGCCTTCTTTAATTGCTTGGTCGATTGCTCCCATGATTTCTCCTTACTTAATATTCATGATAAAACAAACTAATAGTTGCAGTATCTGCACCACCTTCAGTTGCTACTTTGGCCTGAATTTGTGTATTCGCTGGTTGGATTGGACATTGTAAAGGGATGTTCATTGTTCCATCAAGATTAGCATTTTTAGTAACTCTTACTCTGGCAATTTCAGAGGTAGCAGCATATAATACTATCTCATATACTTCATTAGCACTCAATGCTTCAACACTAATATGATGGATGTCAAAATCAACTGCAATATCATTGACTGCCGCAATTTCAGCAAAATTACCAAGTACCCATGCAGCACCAGCAGTAACAACAATACCATTGGCCAAAGTAGGCCATACTTTACTTGGTTTATGAGCATGCTCGTCCAATGTATGAAGTATCGCTCTAACACTGTTACCATCATGGGTATCAGACTTATTACCAACAACTTCTTCAATGCTGGTATTGCCAGTTGAATCAACTGGTGGTACTGACCTTGGGGCTAGTGATTCACCACTCATTTCTTAATCCCAGACAGCTGCAACTACGGTCGCGCCAGCCGTGATAGGTATCCATTCAACATAGAAAGTAATCCGGCCATCATCAATGCCCGTCGAACCCGCCACCACGATGTCAATATCCGTATCTCCAATCACTGCCCAATCGCTAGGGAACCCTGCCGGACTCGAAGTTGAAGCAGCCGCATTGGTAAATATGTCGCCTGCAATCAGATCAAGGGGAGTAGCATACTGGGCAATTAACGCCGCTGTTGCCCCTGCTATGCCAACTTCAATAGTTTCGTCGCCGTTATCTTCAGTGAGCGTTTCTGTCACTATACCGAATATGCGAACCTTGACGTGCCCGGCGACTGTGAATAATCGATGAGCCGCAATCGTCCATGCCGTTGATGATGCGTCCACTGTCTGAACACTGACCAATCGGTTTGCCCCGCCACTAAGTGCGAAGATTGATGGGCTTGCCCCTTGTGTGAGTGCGTCATCACTTTTATTGCCGATCACGTCATTGATGTTAGCATTGTTGGTGCTGTCAGCCGATGGCACCCCCATATCTGTGGGAACATTGAGGAAATCACTCATAGCTATATCTCCGAAATCTGCATAAGTGCATCACTGGTATGTTTTTGAATCCACAAGTACAAATCTGGAACAGGAGGTATCGCACCTGCTGGCGGCTGTGTTTGCAAACTCCACGGCACTCGTATAGTAATCCCGTTGCCTGCTGGCATTATCTGTGCCTGAACCAGCCCTGTTGCTACAACAGCACTTGAAATAATCGGCACCGTTGTGGGCTCTACTATAGATTGTTGCCACTGATACCAGACTTTGAAGTCCAGCGAAAGGCGCAACGCAGCGACCTCTTTCCTCGCGCCTGATATTTTATGCCTATCAGTGGTGATGGTCGCTTCAAACTCCCAATATTCAGCCAAGGTATGTCCGGTAGTGGCCGAAAAAGTAATTGTTACACCATTATCAAGTGTTTGTCCGCCACCTGTCATCGCCACATCTGTCGCCTGTGTAACACCATCACGAGTCCAGTCAAACTTATCCGTACCAGCAGCTAAGGATACTGTCACCCTATAAAGATGGCTACGAAGACCAGCGAAAGTGCCGCCACTAGTAGCATCATCTAATCCGCTACCGGTGAACTGTACTGCCTGCACTGCTGCGGCATTCACTTTGAGTCGGCGGACAGGCACAAATCCCGCCGCAGCAACCTGATTAGCTGCGTGTGTTAAATCAAATATCGCAGGGGTTACAGTCATAGCTAGCCCCTTTCAGCCTGAAGCCGTAGATACTCCTCAACCATTTCGGACTTGCCCATTTGGTCAGGGTCTAAATCGGCGTCAAGGTGTTTCTTTGCCGCCCGCTGAATCTTGGGCTTGGACAAGACAAATAACTGCTGTTCAGTGTAGACTTTCCCAAGTTTCGTCTGCTTTTCCACAGTAGGCTTTGCCTTGGGGGTCGGCTGGGCAATACTGATATTCGTCCCTGGCGGATATTCCGCCTTAGTTCCATCGGGATAGGTCACCACGATATTCGCGCTGGCCATCGCCCTTACAGGTTTACTCGCAAGGATTTCTTTGCGCCTGGAACCGTCAGGGTCGTCAACTACTTCCCATTCATCGGGGTGATCTCTCAACTTGTCACGGGCGAACTCCAAGGATGCTTCATGGACATTGTTAGGGCCGTCAGCATCCAGGAATACAAGTTTATCCTGCTCGCTTTCAACGTCCAGCCCAGGATCGTAGCCCCGGTACTTTCGTTTTACATCGGATATGTCACCGCGTTTACGACTGTAACCCACATATCTCAACCGAATAGGTGCTTGCATACGCACTCCAGATTATGATCAGCGGGGAGTTACCCCCGCCAATCGTTGTTATTTACGCACTTGCTCCAGGAATGACTGCCGTGAACATGATGTCATCTTCAGCCCGCTCTAACGG
>DRHD01000175.1 GCA_011049795.1 Porticoccus sp. | reverse complement strand
GCCCAAGGATATTGTTGGCGCCATCGCCAATGAAGCGGGTATTGAAAGCCAGCATATAGGCCGTATAAGGCTGGAGAATGACCACAGTACTGTCGACCTTCCCGAAGGTATGCCCAAAGATATATTTAACCACCTAAAAAATAAGGTACGTGTTTGCCAACAGCCTATGAGGTTGAGTCTTCCCAGTTCCAGTTTGCAGAAAAACCATCCTGCGAGCGACAAGCCAAAAGACAAGAAGTCTGAAGACACCAAAAAGCCATCTCAAAAACGCTCACCTCGAAAAGACACGGCTAAAAAACAGCCTGAATAAATAACGGTACATAAAGAATATGTGCTGGGCTGCATCAAGAAAAAGCATGATGCAGTCCAGTGAGTATTTCCATACTTTTCAAAATAGAACGTATAAGGCAGCTCTAGGCAGCGGTGCCCTTATAGGGGTACATCAACACATTGGTGACTTTCCAGCTCTTGTCATCCTGCTGAACCAATGTATAGATAATTTGCCATAACTTACGGTTGGCATCAGTCACAATCAACTCTTGGTAAACCTCACCTTCGGACAGCATATTCCGCCCAAAAAAATAGGATGCTGGTTGATAGACGGGCATATAACCACGCCGTACCATATCAATAAAAATTTCTACCGAGGGGAATGCTTGCTGAACATTCGGTGCAGCAAAGGCGTAAGCTGACTGGTGATCACCTGATTTGAAGGCAGAAATTTGGCTATCAATCACAAATCGAACGGCTTTGACATCAACTTCATCAACCTCTTCTGCAGCAAACACCGAAGTGGCTGATAAAAGCACTATCGACACGGCTATCACGCCAGTCAAAAACACTCGGAAGAGTCTTAAATGTGCCATAGCAATACTCCGCAGAAAACCCCGTTCTTACATACACCGAAAACTCTCGGCTACAGTCAGTTAGACACAATAAATACTTATTTGCACCATGCATAAAATTTAGAACGCGGACTCAGACAACCAAACTTCCCCAAAAGTCCTCAATAAATGCAGTAATTTCTACGAAAACCCCCTTTTCTTGTAGGGTTTAAGCTATAAAATGTTCTTGCTACCACCTTACAGTTACAGCGCCAACCGCCTTGTGTCGCCAAGCTCTTTCACCAGAAAAGTAAAGAAACGACCGCAATCGGCTCCATTCACTACCCGATGATCATAAGAGACACTCAACGGCAACATCATCCGGGGAAGGAACTCAGAACCATTCCAGACGGGTTTAATTTGGGACTTGGACACCCCAAGAATACCCACTTCAGGCGTGTTGACGATAGGCGTAAACCCATTGCCACCTATGGCACCCAAACTAGAGATCGTAAAGCAACCACCCTGCATTTCAGCCGGTGTCAGCTTCCCATCGCGGGCTTTGGATGCCAGATCACTGAGCTCTAAGGCCAACTGCCATAACCCCTTCGTATCGACATCACGGATCACTGGTACAACCAACCCCCTAGGGGTATCGACTGCCACACCAATGTGTATGTATTTTTTTTGTATGAAGTTTTCACCATCACTGGTGATGGAACGATTAAATTCGGGGTTGGCGAGCAATGCATGGGCGCAGGCTTTCAACATGAAAGGAAGTGGCGTAAGGCGAGTGCCACGCTTCTCTGCCTCAGGCTTTAATGATGATCTAAAATCTTCAAGGTCTGTAATGTCCGCTTCATCAAACTGGGTAACGTGGGGTACGTTGAGCCAACTGCGCTGCATATTGGCGGCCGTGAGCTTGTGAATTTTTTTCAGTGGGATCATCTCGATCTCACCAAACTTTTTAAAATCCACATCGGGTACAGCGGGAATTCCAGAACTCAGACCAGTGACCGCACCACCCCCCGCGGCCCGACCAGATTCAGCAGTAGCCACCGCATTTTTCAAATAGCCCTGTAAATCCTCCTTGAGAATACGACCACGTGGACCGCTACCAGTCACGTTGTGAAGATCTACACCCAGCTCCCTCGCCAATGCACGGGAGGCCGGCCCGGCATAAACATCGTCCTCACCTGAAAGCTCTACGGGAGATATCTCTGACTCTTGGGATGACACTTCGAGATCAGGCAACGCTACATAATCTGGAACACTTTCTACTGAAGTTACAGCGACCTCTACTACCGGGGCACTTTCTATCGGGGCACTTTCTATCGGGGCGCTTTCCGGTACGTCCATGGGCACTCCAGCACCCATAACACGAGCAAGATTGTCACCAATGGTGACCTTATCCCCCTCCTTGACCAGCACTTCAAGCACCTCGCCATCAAAGGGGGCAGGAATGTCCATGGTTGCCTTGTCGCCTTCCACCACGACAAGGCTGTCACCTTCAGCCAGAGTGTCACCGGCAGACACCAAGACTTCAATCACCTCCACGGGGTCGGATGTGCCTATGTCAGGCACCTCCACAATTTGCTCACTCCTTGCTGACTCAGCGACTGAACCAACAGGCTCGGGAGTTATCTCGGACTCGGACCCTGTATCTTCCCCAGGTTCAGTGACATCTGGTGACGCCTCAGATTCAGGATCAGATGCAGCCTCAACAACTGGCTCCAATTCCGCCTCTAATTCCGCCTCTAATTCAATAATGGCTGAACCCTCACTGACAATATCGCCCTCCTTCACAATGAGGGCTTTTACTATTCCAGCTTTTGGGCTGGGAACATCCATGGTGGCTTTATCTGATTCCAGCACAACTAAGGACTGCTCCAGCTCCACGGTATCACCGGGAGCAACACAGAGTTCAATCACTTCCACCGTCTCGGCTCCGCCGAGGTCGGGTACATGGATAATGTCAGTGGTCACTGTTTTCTCTCATGACTGTTAATTCTCATTATTAGTCGCTTAATGGTCAGCAATACCATTCCTAGCCACACTTTTTTACTGGTTGATCAAAACCCAAGTATTAACAATACAGGGGGTTAGTTTTATCAGGGTCCAACCCGAAATCAGTAATGGCATCAGAAACTACAGATTTTTCAATCTTGCCTTCATCTGCCAAAGACTTCAGTGCAGCGATGACCACAAAATAACGACTCACTTCAAAAAAGTGGCGTAACTTTTCTCGGCTATCACTTCGACCAAAGCCATCCGTTCCCAGCACACGGTACTGCCCAGGAATATAGGCTCGTAACTGTTCGGTATAGCTTTTAATGTAATCGGTGGCCACAACAGCAGGACCACAACGATTATTGAGCAATTGAGTAATATAGGGGATCTGTGGCTCAGCTTCTGGATGTAACATGTTCCAGCGATCTGCCGCCTGGCCATCTCTCGCCAGTTGGTTCACGCTGGTGAGGCTCCAGATATCTGCGGTCACACTATATTTTTCTTTGAGAATTTCTGCTGCAGCACGCACTTCATTGAGAATACTACCTGCACCCATCAGCTGAACTTTTAATTCAGCTTCTTCCCCCTCTTCAAAGAGGTACATACCCTTGATGATGCCTTCCTTCACGCCCTCTGGGATGGCGGGCTGATGGTAATTTTCGTTCATCGTGGTTATGTAATAAAAGCAGTTTTGCTGTTCTTCAAACATCACTTTCAAACCATCCTGAACAATCACCGCCAGCTCGTAGGCATAGGCTGGATCATAGGTTCGACAATTTGGGATCGTATTAGCCAGTAGATGACTGTGTCCATCCTGGTGCTGCAATCCTTCACCATTCAACGTAGTACGCCCAGAGGTCGCACCGATCAAAAAGCCACGCGCCTGCATATCACCAGCAGCCCAGGCTAAATCACCGATTCGCTGAAAACCAAACATGGAGTAATAGATGTACACCGGAATCATGGGGAATTTATTGTTGCTATAGGAGGTGGCTAAAGCCATCCAAGCCGACATAGCACCGGCCTCACTGATACCCTCTTCCAGAATCTGCCCTTTTTTATCTTCCTTATAGAACATGATCTGATCATGGTCTTGAGGAACATATTTCTGCCCAGCAGAAGAGTAAATTCCCAACTGGCGAAACATACCTTCCATACCAAAGGTGCGTGCTTCATCGGGAACGATGGGCACCACGCGCTTGCCAATATTTTTGTCTTTAAGCAATATCCCCAACTGACGAACAAATGCCATGGTGGTTGAAATTTTCCGCTCTCCACTACCCTCCAGCAGCTTGCTGAAATCATCCAACGGCGGAATATCCATTCTATCGAAGTCAGCACAGCGTGCCGGTAACTTACCGCCCAGTGAATCCCGACGCTTTTTCATATAGACCATTTCGGGACTGTCTTCGGGCGGCCGATAATAAGGTACGTTTGCCAGCTCATCGTCAGGAATCGGGATACCAAACCGGTCACGGAAATGCTTAAGGCTTTCCAGATCCAGCTTCTTAATCGAATGAGTATTATTCGCCGCTTCACCTGCCCCCACACCCATGCCGTAACCTTTGACCGTTTTCGCCAGGATGACCGTGGGCTGACCTTTGTGCGCCATCGCTTCAGCATAAGCCGCGTAGAGTTTGTAGGGGTCATGTCCGCCACGGTTAAGGTACATGATGTCCTTGTCACTCAGATCTTCAACCAACTCTTTTAATTCGGGGCTGGCGCCAAAGAAGTGATCGCGAGTATAGGCACCACCATTGTGTTTATAGTTTTGATAATCACCGTCACAGGCCTCATCCATCCGCTTCTGCAACAATCCACTCTTGTCCTTTTCGAGCAAGGGATCCCATAACCGCCCCCATACAACCTTGAGCACATTCCATCCGGCCCCACGAAACGCACCCTCAAGCTCCTGAATAATTTTTCCATTACCACGCACAGGGCCGTCAAGACGCTGTAGATTACAGTTAACAACAAAGACCAAATTCTCAAGATTTTCACGACCAGCTAAAGAAATAGCACCCAGAGTTTCTGGTTCATCGCACTCACCATCACCCAGAAATGCCCACACCTTCCGGTCACCACGGGGAACCAACTCACGTGCAGAGAGGTAGCGCATAACATGTGCTTGATAGATGGCCTGCAATGGCCCTAGCCCCATGGAGACTGTAGGGAACTGCCAGTAATCCGGCATTAACCAAGGGTGCGGATAAGATGAGAGCCCCTTGCCGTCTACCTCGCGTCGGTAGCTGTCCAAATCTTCTTCATCAAACCGGCGTTCTAGATAGGAGCGTGCATAGATACCTGGAGCGCTGTGCCCCTGGAAGTAAATAAGATCACCGAGATTTTCACCTTCACCACCACGAAAGAAATAGTTAAAACCAATATCGTAGAGTGTGGCCGAGGAGGCGAATGAGGCGATATGCCCACCCAGACCTTCCTCGGGATTCTTGTTGGCCCTCATCACCATGGCCAGGGCATTCCAGCGAATCAGCGAACGAATGCGTCGATCCATAAATAGATCGCCGGGCATACGTTTTTCACGGGTGGTGGGAATAGTGTTTCGGTAGGGTGTGGTGATGGCATTCGGCATGCCAACCCCAGTAGCAGTTGCTCGATCCAGCAACTGCTGTAACAGATATGCGGTGCGCTCTTCGCCTTGATACTTTAATACAGAATCCAGTGACTCAAGCCATTCCTGGGTTTCGACAGGATCTATATCTTTTTGCATCAGTGACACCTATTAATACATTAACCATCTATGAAAAGGTCTTCGAGAAGTATAGGTCATCCTCAAAAGCACAAAGACAGCAGACCATAGACTCCCCAGAAACCATATGTAGTATAACTACATATAATGTTAAATCAACCACTTAAAACTAAGCGGTAACATACAAATATTTTTCACTCTTTCGCATAAAAAACCACAACATACTGTATTTAATATATTTATTTTTATAATAACAAAAAATACAAAATATAGTTTTACTACATTTCTGTAGAGGGAAGCCGATAAATTGCACGACCTTCTCGTAGCTTGGCGTCATCGACAACCTCTCCTTTGGTGCCATCTACCTGTAGCGAATAACCCGAGTCCATCAACAAAGCCGTATAGGTTTGAACCATATCTTCCCGAGAAAGCAATGCCACACCATCGATCAATTTTTGTCTGCGGCTGAAATCGTAATCACGCGAATCGATACTGCCCCAAAACCGTGATGACTGCTCAGCCAAACTTTTTGGCTGCTCTCTCAGCCCCGTCAACACCGCCTGACGATGGCTCTCAAACTCGGCTTCAGGCATCTCCTGAAGCTGCCGGTCAAACTCTACAAGAAACCGTTCGATGGCCTCCTCTAACTTGGCAACAGGCGCCGTGGGAGACTGCACCAACAAGCCGATACCTGGCACCCTGTTGATTGTCTGATCTATGGCTGCCACCACATAACCGAGCTGCTGCTCAGTTCGCAATTGATTAAAAAATTCTGACTTAATCAATTGTCTCAACAACATCATTTTTGCTGTTTCATCGAGGCTATCATTACGCCCTTGGTAGTATCTGAGAATCGCCGCATCCTTGTGATCAATCGAGAGGGGTATGTGCATTTTTTCACCGGGGAGAATGCGAATAACGCCCCGCTCCACCCAGGCTTCATGATTTTTTCCAACCAGCTGTCCCGCTATTGATGCTCCCAATTGTTCGGCCTCAGCCTGAACCAAATTACCGCTGGCCAACATTTCCAGCGTTACGCCCTTGTACAGGCCCGCCACAAACTGATCGAATGCTTTACGATCAAAACCCTCCAAGGCCTCAGCCAACTGTACTGGCTGCCAGGCAGTCGTTTTGAGCAACAAGCCCGTCTCACGCATTAACTGCTTGTAGGGGGTGTCCTTGGTGCTGTTTCGCCACCTTCTAATTAACTCATCTCTCAGACGCCCTATCACCTCGTCAGACACAACCGGCTCCAACAGGGCGTCTACTACCGCCTTTGCTAAAACCGGCAACTTGTCATTAAAACCATTGACGACAAAACCTATGCCATCAGGACGGCGATTAATACCGTATCCCAACCCAGCCAACGATGCTTCGTAACTGGATTCATTGAGCGTTTCCCGCACAAGACTCAGGTAGAGGTCAGCCATGGCTGCCGTTTGAGCACCATCAATGGCCGGCGTTTTTATGGCCACATAAAATTGAGCTTTGGGGACCCGATAATAGCCATCAGAATAATTCCACAAACGGTATCCGGATTTGTCCACCAATAATCCCGGAGGCCCTGGCTCCACTCCTGCTTTCAACTCAGACTTAGCGGGATGATTCAGCGTAAAGCTATTGGGCACAAAGTCATTTGCCTTGGGCAGCTGCAACCCATCCACACCGACTTCAGACGCTATTTTTGGCAACCGAACGACGCTATAGGGCACTTGGTAGAGCGATGACACTTTATTTGTATCGACTTCCGGAGCCATCAATGTGACCAAGGCATTCTCGGGCTTCAAAGAGGACAGCATTTCCGCGATCAAACCAGCATCAAAAATATCCATGCGGTAAGGGCCACGCATCACGTCTTTATAGGGATATTTATGCAACTGATTAGCTAATTGGCTGGTTCGGTGCACAGGGTCACCCAACTCTTTGTGGCGAAACTGCATGCCGGCCAGAGCACCTTGCTCTTGGTGACGCCACTCGGCCACACCCTGCTCCGCTACCAGTGCAATTTCCTGAAAAATAAGCTCGAGCACTTGCTGCCAGTTCGACAACCCATCAGGGGTCAGCCCGACGGTAACATCAAAAGAGCTACCACTTTGATCCGCGAGCCCTTCCCCAGCCCGCAGACCTTCGGCCCAACCTTTTTCTTTGAGCAAAGACAGCAAGCTACCTTTACCCTCATGCCCAATCAGGTTGCCCAAGTACGCCAGTGGCTTTTGTCGATAATATTCATGTACTGCTGGCAACGGAATGGTTACCGACAACTCCCTTAACTCCTGAACAGGCTGGAGTGACAACAGCAAAGGCAGCTGACCCTTTTCAAACAGTGGTTGACCATGTTTTGGTTGCTTGCTCTGTGAGTTTGGCACCACCTCAAAACGTGGTCGCACCATAGACTCAAGCTCATCCAGTGAATTTGGAGCCAGCACCACTAGGGCCATCCGATTTGCCGAGTAATGCGTCTGATAGAACGACACCAAGTCTTCACGAACTTTGCTTGTTTCTGTGTCTGCCAAGGTATCGAGGTTACCCACACTGAACTTTGATGCAGGGTGGTTGGCATTCACCACTTCACTAAAGACATTCCGCTGTCGACGGTAATCATTTTTTATTCTGGTCTTGTACTCGGAGTGCACGGCATTTTTCTCTCGCTCCACATACTCGGCATTAAATAATGGCGCAACAAAGAATCGAGAAAAGCGATCCAGAGCCGGCTCAAGATTCTCGGGGTTAATATCAAAAAAGTAGTTAGTATGATCAAAGGAGGTATAGGCATTATGCCCCCCACCATGCTGGCTGATAAACGCCTGATACTCATCCGCTTCTGGGTAACGATCAGTCCCTAAAAACAACATGTGTTCTAAAAAGTGTGCAAGTCCCTGCCGATGAACTGGATCGTGAGAACTACCAACAAACACATCCAACGCTGCTACGGCCTTGTCAGCTTTTTTATCTGAAACGAGCAAGACCTGCATCTGATTAGACAATTGCAAGTAGCGGTATTCCGAATGATCGCTATCACTTTGTACAATTGAGCCACTCTGAGCAACTCGGTCACTTTCTACAGTCGGGTTATCGTGACATAGACGAGCCGCTAGCGCCTGCGACAAGCCAAAGGTAGCAATCAATACATATACAAAGGCTACTGCTATTCTTTTCATAGAAGTCATGAGGTTCCGTTTTTTATTGGTAGGATTACTTTATAGAACTTTTTTTATAAAACGTTATAGATCTACTCGGACACCGAGTTAGATAAATCAGTTCTCGGCCAGGCGTTATAAAGTGCTTTCACCAGAGTTGCCAAAGGGATCGCAAAAAATATACCCCAGAAACCCCAAAGGCCACCGAATACCAATACAGCAAGAATAATGGCAATGGGGTGCAGGTTCACAGCCTCTGAAAACAACAGTGGGACCAGAACATTACCGTCCAATCCCTGAATAATTCCGTAAATCATCACCAACCAAAACAAGTCGCCTCCCCAGCCCCACTGAAAATAGGCAACAACAGTCACCGGAATAGTGACGACCACAGCTCCGATATAGGGAATGACCACCGACAACCCCACCAACAAGGCCAGGAGTGCCGCATAGTTCAGCCCCATAATCAAAAAGGCTGCATAGCTCACAAAACCTACCAACAATATTTCAATGGCTTTACCACGTACATAATTGGCCACTTGCACATTCATCTCGTGCCAAATTTGCCACATGACAGGGCGCTCTTGGGGCAATAAACCAGACATCATTTCTAATAACTCGTCCTTGTCCTTGAGCATAAAAAACACCAACAAGGGCACCAACACCAGATAGACCATCATGGCCACCAGACTTGGGAAGGTACTGAAGGAAAAGCTCACCAGTCGATTAGCCATGCCAGCCACCTCTAGAGAGGCCTTACCCAAGAGTTCTTTTAGCTGCTCTTCTGAAATGAGATGCGGATATTGATCGGGAAGTAACAGCAAGACATCTTGCCAATGTTTGACCATGGCCGGAATTTCACCCGCTAAATTGGCTGCCTGGCGACCAATCAATGGCAACAAGATAATTAATATAGCTAAAAACACACCAACAAATAGCAGAAAGACGAGCGTTACCGCCACCAATCTTGGTGCCCTACATGCTACCAAGCGGTTAACTCCACCTTGCAACATAAAGGCAAAAATAAGTGCCGCTACAAAGGGTGCCAAAATTTCACCCATAGTCGCCACCACCACAAGGGCGACAACCAATAGCAACGTCAGAAGAACAGCCTCTTCTTCACCAAAATAGCGGTCTACCCAACTTCCAAGCACTTTCCACATAACACACCCCAACACTTGCAATACATATGCTTAAGGCGCAGGTTACGTAATCCGTGCCTGCGCTTCAAGAACAGTAGCCAACCTTTTCTGAGCAAGTACACTAATAAACCAAAAATGCACTAATTCTCATGAATTTAGTCATAGACTTACGTTACTATCTTGTCATATCTCACACAGCACGATATCGAAGGACTTAGTTGACAGTGTTTCTTAAATGTTTGAACCGCTTCACCCTAACAGCCGTAGCTATTGCCATGCTAACGGTTCCAACTCATAGCGCCGATATTAAGCTGCCATCGTTTGGAGGTGGCACCTCCAGTGTTATTTCTCAGCAACAAGAATACGAGCTCGGCCGAGCATGGCTAATGGCCTATCGCGGCCGAATGAAAGAGTCCGACGACACCGTACTGTATGACTATCTGGAACATCTCATTTATAAACTGGCCGAGTATAGCGAGCTACAGGATCATAGACTTGATCTTATCGTCATCGACGACGCCTCAATGAATGCCTTCGCTGTACCCGGAGGGGTCATTGGTGTTAATACCGGCCTGTTCAACTATGCAAAATCCGAAGCTCAATTGTCTTCAGTGCTGTCTCACGAAATCGCTCACTTAAGCCAGCGACACTTCGCTCGCAGGGTAGAAACACAGAAAAGAAACTCAACTGCCACTATGGCAGGAATGTTGGGTGCCCTGGTCTTAGCGGTTACCGTAGGTGGTGATGCGGGCATGGCAGCAATGACTGGAACGATGGCGGCAAGCCAGGGGCGCACGCTCCACTACAGCCGTCAGAATGAGCAAGAAGCGGATCGCATCGGTCTCAAAACCATGGGCGCAGCAGGCATGGATCCAAATGCAATGTCAGGAATGTTTGACCAAATGCTTCAAGCCACCCGCTACGCGGGCAACAAACCCCCAGAATTTATGCTCACCCACCCACTGACTGAAAACCGGGTGGCTGACGCCAGAAACCGTGCACGCCAGTACCCCCCCAAACAGTACCTGGACAATATCGAATATCATCTGATGCGAATCCGCTCATTAATCGCCATCGATAAAAGTCCTAGCGTTTCTTTGAATCGCTTTGAGCATGAACTAAATGGGAATAGCCTCAATAAAGAAGCGGCCCAATATGGACTGGTATTAATCCATACCATGCTGGGTGATTATTCAACCGCACGAAGCAATCTGAGAAACTTATTAAAAAAATCACCAGATCGGCTGACCTATCTATTGGCAGATATAGAGATAGACCGTGCTGAAAAGAAGTTTGACTTTGCCATCACGAAGACAATAAGGCTCCTGCAATATCACCCAAGCAGCTACCCTCTCAAAATGTCTCTGGCTGAAACCTACCTAAAAGCCAATCGTTTCTATGAATCAGAGGTCATTCTGACCGACCTGACTCAAACCCACCCAAAGTTACCTCTTGTCTGGTACGATCTGGCCGAGGTACGTGGTCTGGCTGGCAATATATCCGGGGTTCATATGGCCCGAGCCCAATACTTTATTCTTAATGGTGTCTTCGGACAGGCGCGAGATCAACTTGGGTATGCTCGAAAATTACAGGTTCATGACTACAAGCAAACAGCCATCACTGACCAAAAGCTAAGAGACTTAGCCTCCCTAGAAAAGAAACTGAATAACCTCATGAAATAAATGACGGGGCTAACTGCTAACTAACTGCCAAAAACACGGAGAACCTCTAAGAAGCTCCCCTAAAGGAAATCCTCTCAAGCCAGATCAGCTGATAACTGTAATTCACGAAATTCCAGCATTCGCTGTAGTGACACCATAGCCTGCTTGCTTACCGCTGGATCCACATGGATTTCATTAGAACCTTGTTCCAGTGTTTCCATCAGATTTTTCAAGTGATTCATCCCCATCCATGGACAGCTTGCGCAGCTTCGGCAAGTCGCACCTTCACCCGCAGTGGGCGCAATCATCAGTTCTTTATCTGGTGCCGCTTGCTGCATTTTGTAAAAGATGCCGATATCCGTTGCCACAATCATTTGCTGATTAGGCAGTGTTTGTGCCGCTTTAATCAGCTGTGAAGTTGAACCTACAGCATCAGCAATTTCAACCATCGCGTCAGGAGATTCGGGATGAACCAGCACTGCAGCATCGGGGTAAACTGCCTTCAGGAAAGCGACTCCCTGTGATTTAAACTCCTCGTGCACAATACAGCTCCCATCCCACAGAAGCATATCGGCACCGGTCTTTTTCTGAACATAACTACCCAGATATTTATCCGGTGCCCAGAGGATTTTTTCACCACAACTATCGAGATAATCGACAACATCCAGAGCAATACTCGAAGTGACCACCCAATCTGCACGAGCTTTGACTGCTGCCGAGGTGTTTGCATAAACCACCACTGTACGGTCAGGATGTTGATCACAAAAAGCACTAAACTCGTCAACGGGACAACCAAGATCAAGAGAGCAGGTCGCCTCCAACGTTGGCATCAAAACCGTTTTTTCTGGTGTTAGAATCTTGGCAGTCTCGCCCATAAACTTCACCCCTGCCACCATCAGTGTAGAAGCAGAGTGACTATTACCAAATCGTGCCATTTCAAGAGAATCCGAAACAATTCCTCCCGTCTCTTCAGCTAACTGCTGAATAATCGGGTCGGTGTAGTAGTGGGCCACAATAACGGCATTCTTTTCTTCAAGCAGCTGCTTGATACGAGCCTTGTATACAGCCTCTTCTTCAGGCGTGTATTTTGGCTCATCATGAATTTGGTCTAGATAACGCTCGACCAATGCCTGATGTGCGGGTTCTTCGGCGATGTGTAGCTTAGAGGATTGAGTCATAATTCATGTGTTGGTAATACGTGTTCTTTCCGATTTTAACATATCCTGACAGCCAAGCCGACAACCCATAAACATTGCGGCGCAAGCGCCCTCTCGGGAGCTATCCAGGTTATTGTTTTATATAGACAATGGTGGAGCGTGCCGGACTACTCGCGCGCATCACTCGCCCTTCGGGTCACCGTATAAATGCGGCGTTGTCTTGCGGCTACGCCGCTCGGCTCGAACAGCTTCACTGGCTCTCATCCAGCTAAAGACAACACCCATAAAAAAACCGTCCAAATGGACGGTTTTTTTAGTGTAATGGTGGGCCGTGCGCGATTCGAACGCGCGACCAATTGGTTAAAAGCCAACTGCTCTACCAACTGAGCTAACGGCCCTCAGAAGAGGCGCATATCTTACTTATGGCCGACCAAAAATCAAGTGTTTATTTAACGGCAATATAACGTGTGGGGTCCTCAAGGCCCGCCTGCTCAAATCCGAGTTTTCTGAGGCGGCAACTATCGCACTTACCGCAGGCAAGTCCGTCCTCTGCAGCCTGATAACAAGACACCGTTTGAACGTAGTCCACACCAATGGCTACACCCTGGCGAATAATATCGGCCTTGGTTAAATTGATCAGTGGCTTATTGATTCTAATGTAATGGCCTTCAACACCCGACTTGGTAGCAAGGTTGGCCATTTTTTCAAAGGCATCGATATATTCGGGGCGACAATCGGGATAACCCGAATAATCCACTGCATTCACACCAATAAAAATGTCTTGAGCACCCAGCACTTCAGCCCAACCAAGGGCTATGGAAAGAAATACCGTGTTGCGCGCCGGAACGTAGGTGACGGGGATTCCAGTCGTTTCCTCTTCCGGTACGTCGATCTTGTCATCGGTCAATGCTGACCCACCAATGGTCCTCAGATCAAGAACCACCTCTTTGTGCTCTTCTGCACCCATGAGTGCTGAACATCGCCGGGCAGCCGCCAGCTCAGCATGAGCGCGCTGACCATAATCAAAACTGAGGGTATAACACCTAAACCCTTGTTCTCGCGCCATGGCTAACACTGTGGTGGAATCAAGGCCACCAGACACGAGTATCACAGCTTTCTTATCAGATGTGCTCATAGGGCCTCTCATAGCGTATCCGTGGCCATTTCAGTGCCCAGGCTCATCGTTCCAAAGCATCTTGTGCATCTGGAGCTGAAATCGCACTTGCAGATGGTCTGCCAATATCCAATCCGCCAGCTCAGTGGCATTCTGCTGGCCAACACTGGGAGAAAACAAAATATTTTCCACTTTATCAGCAAGCTTCAATTCTTCCATTTTTAACCTGGCCCACTCGTAATCCTGTCGATCGCAGATGACAAATTTAACCTGATCGTCAGACTGGAGGTAGGCCATATTCTCATAAAGGTTGCGACCCGCCTCGCCCGAAGCCGGGGTTTTTAAATCCAGCACTTTAACAACTCGGGAGTCCACATCCTCAACGGAGAGTGCACCCGATGTTTCAAGAGACACCTGATACCCCTGATCACAAAGCGCCTTCAACAAGGGAATACAGGCCTTTTGTGCCAAGGGCTCCCCACCCGTCACGCAAACTTGATTGGGCTGAAAACTGGCGACCTTATCCAGTACATCAGAGAGCGATTGGCGCTCGCCACCGTAAAAGGCATATTCAGTATCACAGTAATGACAACGTAGGGGACAACCCGTTAACCGAACAAAGACCGTAGGCAGGCCCACAGTAGAAGATTCTCCTTGCAGAGAATAAAAAATTTCAGTGATGCGGAGGGTTGTTTGATCCATAGGGCAGTAACTGAACAGCGGAAACCGCGCAGTTTAACCGAAAAACCCGATCTTCGGGACTCTAGCTTTAAAGAATGTAGCTTTAGAAAATGTAGTTTTAAAAAGCATCGTACTAAAGAGCGTCAGCGCTAAAAGTTCTCCTCGAGATAATTTTTCGCCAATCTCGCCGCATTGTCATTACCACTAGCAGACTTTTCCAACAGCGGCTTGGCCTTGGCTTTATCACCAAGGAGATAATAGCCCTGCCCCAACTTGAAGGTCGAATCTGATGCCTTGCGATGAGCTGGGTAATTATCAACTACCGTCGAGAAAGACTGACGAGCCAGCTCTAACTGCCCCTGTAACACATAAATCTCTCCCAGCCAGTAATGGGAATTTGCTACATATTTTCCATTGGGGTATTTGGCATTGTGCTCTTTAAAAAGAACAATGGACTCTGGGATCTTACCCGCCTTCAGCTGGCTGTAGGCATTACTGTAG
>DRHD01000174.1 GCA_011049795.1 Porticoccus sp. | reverse complement strand
GCCATCATCGTAGAGGGATGATCATTGCCCGGATCACCGTGAACAACATCACCGCCGACTGTGCCACAATTACGCACCTGAGGATCGGCAATCAACCGGGCCACCTCGGGCACCAGAGGACATTTCTGATTGAGCAGCTCAGAGGCGATAAGTTCATTTTCCGTGGTCATCGCACCGATATAGATTTTACCTCCCTCTTCACGAATCCCTTTCAGCTCAGAGACGCCGTTGATATCAATCAGATGCATAGGCTCGGCGAAGCGCAGTTTCATCATCGGCAGCAGGCTATGCCCACCAGCAAGAATTTTTGCGTCCTCCTTTTCACTCAACAGTTTAATTGCTTCATCCACAGTGGACGGAGCGTGATGCTCAAAATGGCCTGGAATCATAGCCCCTCTCCCTTTTTTTTGGTGTTTAACATATTTAGTGCAGTTGATAATGACGAACAGAATTCGCTGGTGGTGCCGAACATATGAAAAACCCGATAGCTGTGCAACTCACCATTCACGAGCTGTGTGATGAACTCGTGAATGGCGCATAGGGCCCATGAGTGGCAGCGCCAAAAAAAAATGCCTCCATGCCTATTTAGATATAGATACCCTTAACGAGGCCAATGTCACAGCCACGAATTTACCGGTATGTTTCCAAATCCTTGAATAATTTTTTTATCATTTTTGATGAGCAACCCTGATTTGTGTTGAGCGTGGGTTACACATAACTCTAGTAGTTAAAACATACATTATCCAGTATCGGAATTTAGGGCACACGGGCTCAATAAATACCCGATTGGAGATCGAGCGCTTGTATGAATCTGATGTGGAAAGTCCTAATGAATGCCCAAGTCATGTGTGATTGACTCTCACGTAAATACCCACACGTAGGTCCTTGTTACAGGCTGTACTCGCAGGCAAAATCGAGCTATTTAGGCGTACCCGCGAGGTATAGAAAGGTGGTGTCTAAAGGTTCTTCAGATGCTCTGGTATTGGCCTCGTTAGGGGATCTATATCTAAATAGGCATGGAGGCGGCTTTTTTGCGCTGCCGCTCATGGGCCCTATGCGCCATTCACGAGTTCATCACACAGCTCGTGAATGGTGAGTTGCACAGCTATCGGGTTTTTCATATGTTCGCCACCACCAGCGAATTCTGTTCTATACCGGGGAGCTAGAAACCCCAATTTAGCTCCTGATCAGTCTATTGATAAAACACAGGTCAAGCGACGGGAAACGACAAGGTAACAAAGCCGGTGAAGGTCAAACGATCAGTGGTATTAGCGCACGCGAATTCAGCTACTTTAGCGCGCTAATTGTGCTTACCGTTTATCTCGATTTCTACCCACAACCGCTGCTGGAGCATACACAAACAGTCGCGGAAAATTTGGTGCCTGATGGCTCCGATGACAGTGAATTGGCTGATGACCATAGCTCGTTGAAAAAATTGGGGTTAAATCCGGCGCACAACCAACATTTAACTACACACTAAGTGTGGGGGATATCATGCTACGTTCAGTTGAACTCAAAGATTATATGATCCATAACCCGGTAAAAGTAACACTGGACACCAGCCTTTTTACCGCTATCCATGAAATTATTGTCAACAAAATTTCAGGGGTTTGTATAGTCGGCAATAACGACAAACTGTTGGGAGTTCTATCTGAAATGGATTGCCTAAGCGCGATCTTAAGTGCCACCTACAACGAGTCAAGCGTAGGGACGGTCGGTGAATTTATGACTTCAGAACTGGATGTTGCCGAGGCCAGCGAAGATATCGTCTCTGTAGCTACCGAGATGCTTAAGAAAAACCAACGCCGGCGGCCAGTAGTAGAAAACGGTAAACTAATCGGCCAAATCACCTGCCGCCAGTTACTGAGGGCTGTTAAGGAGTTTGCTGTGCCGGCAGACCCGACCGAGCACAGGGGTTCTGACAACAGTTAATTTTCACACCGGGTATCTACGGGAATATCACCCGTCGTGCTCTTCGCCATCATGTTAGGACTGGTCTAATGACGCCATTGATACATGATTTTATTTCGACGCAGCTTTATTTGGCCTGTCACAAAAAGTTGATCAGTCCGTTTACTCATTGCATAAAGCTCTAAATTATGAAATTTTAAAGAGGACTGTGTTGCAAATGAAAATTTTTGTGGGTTATAGACAGTGAAAAACTCTTCGACCAAACTCATCGACCCCTTCGGCCGTACTATCAGCTATCTGCGTCTATCGGTGACTGATCGATGCGATCTCCGATGCGTCTACTGTATGTCGAAAAAAATGACTTTTCTTCCCCGCCAACAAATACTCACACTGGAGGAGATGGAAAGTATCTGCAAAGCCTTTGTCGAGCTAGGCGTTAAAAAGATACGACTGACTGGTGGCGAACCCTTAGTCCGCCACAATATTATTCACTTATTTAACCAACTAGGCGGTCTTGATGGACTAGATGAGTTGACTCTGACCAGTAACGGTACTCACCTAGATATGATGGCACAAGATCTAAAAAATGCTGGTGTAAAACGTGTCAACATCAGCCTCGACAGCCTCAAACCTGAGCGATTCCGCAAAATCACCCGTGTTGGCGACCTCAACAAAGTAATAGCAGGTATTGATGCTGCACGAAATCATTTCGAGCGGGTTAAACTTAACAGTGTGATTATGCACGGGGAAAATGATGACGAGATTCTGGATTTAGTTAACTTCTCTCTTAAACGGGGCCTTGACATCACTTTTATCGAAGAAATGCCTTTAGGCAATATCGACAGCCACCATCGCGGCAGCACCTACTGCTCCAGCGACTGGGTCCATGAAATTATTAACAAGCAGTACCCACTTATTAGCAGTACTGAAAGTACCGGTGGCCCCTCACGCTATTATCGTATTGCGGACTCTACATCTCGAATTGGATTTATTTCTCCTCACAGCCACAACTTCTGCGGTGACTGTAATCGAGTGCGCG
>DRHD01000173.1 GCA_011049795.1 Porticoccus sp. | reverse complement strand
TTTTTCCCCCACAGGGCAATGCCCCAGTTGCCATCACCTGTCCTATACGTCATGCGGCCATTCATCAGCGCTTGGGATATTTGCCACTGACATCAACCACCGAGTCGGTTCGTTTCTCAATGGCGCGTTCAAATGACCCGTATTCCGATTCGTTGTACCCCGCCCCTAGGCTAAAGGTCAGGCTCTCTGTCGCCGCCGCTGACAGTTCCAATTCAAAGCCCTGACTCACCGCATCGGCGGCGTTGGTGATGGAATTCTCCGGCAGGCCACCGTCGCCACAGGCGCTACAGCCCACTTTAACCTGCAGGTCATCATATTCCATGTAAAATAGGGCGAAATTTGCGGTGATACGGTTGCTTAGCCAGCTGGTCTTGACGCCCACTTCGAAGCTGGTGACTTTTTCGGGTTCAGTGAACAAATTGTTATTGGCAATATCTCTTTCCGGGTCGGTGGAATTGTTGAATGCGCCGCCTTTTATGCCGGTGGCTACACTACTGTACAGCATGGCGGATTCGCTAATTTCGTAACGCACACCCGCTGTAAATGTCCAGTCGTCCAACTCTACGTCAAAGGGAATATCCAGCGACTCGCTGGTTTCGGGTACGCCCAATATGAGACAGGCAAAAGAGTCGGTACACGTTGACGGATTGATCGTTTGATCTTTGGTTTCACTTGTATAGCGTAGGCCACCGAAAAGCGCCAGATCCTCTGTTATGTCGTAATTGGCGTGTACAAACGCGGCCCAACTCTCCCGGTCGATGGCGTTGCCATTGGCAAAACCCTGGTTCTGTGCAGGCGGCGCCGGAAAGAACGGGCCAAAGTAGATATCGCTGACGAACGTGCTCTCCTCTCTATCGTAATACACTCCCGCCACAAAGTCGTAATTCCGGTCTGTGGGTGAGGCAATTCGGATCTCCTGGCTAAATTGTTCGGCATAGGTCGAATTCGTGGCGAGCACCAGTGGAAAAGGCATACCCTCTACATCCGCGGCGAAGGTCATTTCGTCATCGAGCCAAGCCGTGATTGAGGTCAGGGTGTAGCCATTGTCGAGGTTGTGTTCCACCTGCAGCGAGGCATTGAATAGGTCTAGATCAGACTCATTGTCATAGTTGTTTGCAGTGCTAAACTTTTTGTTGTCATTTGACCCCCCTTCGATATGTTCGTAGAAATAATCGAGGGATTCAGCATCAAGCGAGGCGACACTGAAATCCACGGTGGTGTTTTCACTGGGCGTATAGCGCACTTGCATGCGGCTGTTTGTCTGCTTCCTACTGCCCTGGTCGTCTTTGCCGGTGGTGAGATTGTCAATCCAGCCGTCTATCTCTCGGGATTCGCCGAAAAACCGGACAGCCAGCTTGTCTTCTATCAGGGGAATACTGATGCTGCCTTTGCCATGCGTCAGGCCATAATTGCCGGTCTCGGCATACAATTGACCTTCCAGCTCTTCCATGTTGGCCTTTTTGCTGGTGATGTTAACGGCACCGCTTATGGTATTCCTGCCGAACAGTGTGCCCTGGGGGCCGCGCAAGACTTCCACGCGTTCCACTTCGCCCATATTGGCATTGGCGCTGAACTGCCGAGGGAAGTAGACACCATCGACGTAGATACCGACGTTCTGGTCAAATCCAATCTCACCGGGGTCTGAGACTGAGAAAATGCCACGGATCGAGGTAAAGCCCTGACCTATGTTGTTTGATTCGGCGAAAACGAAGTTGGGTACATGGCTTGAAATATCACGCAGATCGGCTGAGTTAGTGGCCTGGATATCACCGGCGCTCATCACCGAAATAGAGATGGGTACGTCCTGCAGCGTTTCAGTTCTTCGGGTGGCGGTGACTATTATTTCTTCCAGCGTAAAATCGACTTCAGAAGTGGTATTTTCCTGAGCAAAGGAAGTTGATGTCATTATGGTTGAAATGGCGAGTAGGGCGACTGGGTCGGTAATTCGTAACTTAGATAGCTTCAATGTGGTTTCTCCCATTAGATTTTTTTTTGCGTCTGCATCCGACTATTGTTCTAACTAGACCGAGTATCTGCCCTCGATTGTGAGGAGTCTATTAGGAGTTAGGTATCAATTGATAGCAACTAGTAATGATTGTGCGGATAGTGTCTACCAGACCTTGCCAAGGGCCTTATGCAGAATCTCGAAAGTGTCAGGGATGCGCGGGGAAGCCTAGGCTCTAGCGAGTCAGCCCCAAATGATTGATAACGATGCGAAAGATGTCAGTTTGTTTTATATAGGATGGAATTGTTTCTGAGCCATTACCACTCGCAAAAAGAGGAACCTGAACGCCCGTGTGATCCTCCATAAGCTTTGAATCATTCGTTGCATAATTAACCCCCATAATTCCGCCTTCCCGAGTCTCTATTCTGGCCATATACCCCGGACTGGCAACGGATGGGAAAAAGGTCGAGAGCATACTTTGTTCAGGGATCAACTGTGCTGCCTGACCGTGATCCGCAGTGACCAGAATCAAGGTTTCGGGGTGTGTTTTAGCATAGGTAAGTGCGGCTACAATGGCTTCGTTCAACTGCTTAACTTCACCAATCGATCCGCAGGGGTTGCGTTTGTGGGACTCTTTATCAATTGACGCTGACTCCACCATAAGGAAGAACCCCTTCTGTCCTTCACCCTCCAATGTCGAAAGCGCTATTTCTGTCATATCTACTAGACGAGGTGCTGCTGCCGCTAAAGGATTATTTATACAAGTAAATGGTGTGGGTAACTGCATCTTTCCTGCTGTATTCTTTTCGACCAATTGTGCCTTTCCACCGCCGGCACCGATCATCTGAATAGGCATTGTAGAATCTGAGAAAATACCTAACAATCTACCGTGATTAACCGAACGATTAAGTTCTTGTTTGGTGCTTATTACCTGGAAACCATTTTCCTTGGCGCGGTCTAGTACAGTATTTTTGGACCCAGGACTCTCTTCAGTCTGCTGGAAATACATCATTCCGCCTCCCAGTACGACATCGATTCCCGACGCCACGATTTGTTCAGCAATAGACCCTTTTCCACCATTAGCTTTTAGATCATCAGGGCAGTTCGATTGAAAACCGGCAAGCCCTTTTTCACCGTTCATGTTGTCTGGCCCTTGACAGCCACGTTGATTGACATGAGAAATAAACGCGGCTGGCGTAGCATCGGTCACACTTGCAGTTGTTACCACCCCAGTGTTTAAACCCGCTTTCTCGGCAATTTCAATAATAGAAACCAGATCCTGATCTGTTTTTGCTGATGTTGCGATACGCCCTCTGCTAGTGACTTTGCCTGTCGCCATTGCCGTAGCACTATTGGCAGAATCTGCCACATATATAGGGCGCTCCGGATTGACTTCGTCAATAGTTAACACGCCTACAGTACTCCGATGCGGCAATAAATCGAGAGTGAAATCTCCCTCGGCACCGGCGAAGTAATTACGCGCAATGGTAATCTGTTGGTCATCCATACCATCACCGATAAACAAGATAACTTTTCTCGGTATCTCTTCGTTACTGATTATATGGGTACAGCCCGCTAGAGTCGTTATGATTAAACAAGCAGCAAACTTTACTAATTCTGAGTATTTATTACTTGTTGTCGACATGACCGTATCCATTAATATTTGCCACTGGGCTTATGGTATTCTCATCGTTGGTGAGAATTTTCATGGATTATTGCAATGACGCTAGCTGGTCCTGAATTTGCCGAGCCACCAGCCATAAACGGTCCTGCCCCCAGTGAGCGAATATTTCTTTACCGTGTTTGTCCAGTAAGCGGAAACTGGGCGTGCCCCATATTCCCGAATTGTAAAGAGCCAAACGATTGTTTTCGAGAATTTCTTCCCAGGCGGGATCTCCCATACGAAGGCTCGCTTCTTGCCAGTCCAGTCCTGCCAGTTCTATGACCTTGCGCATGCCTCGTTTGTTATTGGTGTTAATGGCTTGGGTGAAGGCGCATTTGAAAAATGCACTGAAGAGGGCGGCGCCTTTTCCCTGCTCATTGGCCCAGGAAAATAGTGAGTAACAGTTTCTGACGGGTTCTCCAATCGGGTCGTAAAGTTTGCCATAGGGAACGTTCGCCGCTCGAGCTTCTCGGCCAGCATCCCAGTAAATATAATGACCCTTGGGCTTAGTGGTTGGCACACCGCGCATCACCATTGGCAAGACCGGCCGCAATACCAGTTTTACGCCGGTCTGCTCGGCCATCTCAACCACTCTGTCAAAGATGATCGCCGTATAGGGGCTGCGAAGTGTAGGGAAAAATTCTAGGGTAAGACTGCGGTTATCTTTCAGGGGCCCGTGAACTGTGTCGGGTCTCGGTGCCAACTGAGGCGTATTGGGCTGCTTGTCGGCGCTCAGTTCAGAGAGTCGATTCTCCAAATGATATAGGCGGTCGACACCCCAGTAC
>DRHD01000172.1 GCA_011049795.1 Porticoccus sp. | reverse complement strand
GTGGAGTTCGCCTTACTGGTTTGACAGAGGCAACAATGCTGTAAAAGTTAGTTAGTTCTTTGAAAAAGTTAATAATCGGGGAAGTCGCAATTTTCATTTTCTTCCTTTCTCTTAGTTGTACGAGTTGGCTTCCCCGATTTTTTTGAACCATTGAAATGATTGTTAGAATAGTTTAGAATAGGAGATTATCTAAATGGCTGCTGTAAATCCATTAAGAGTTTCAGATTTAATTAAGAAGTACGGCTGGACTATCATGCCGTATTTGAGCAACCTTGGCCCCACGCTTCTTGCGGAGGCTCAGGTTCTTTTTGTCGATTCAGGACACGTAAATGCCCTCGATGCCGATGATACTGAACACGGGCATGAACTCACAAAACCTCTTGCCACATGGGATTATGCCGTTGGTCTTTGTACGGCGAGTGAGCAAAGTGTAATTTTCCTGGCTCCGGGACATAATGAAAATTTAGGGGCTGCACAAATTGACCTTGATGTAATTGGGGTCCACACAATCGGAATTGGGAGTGGCTCACTTATACCCCGTATTGATTTTGATGATGTAGCTTCCAGTATTGATATTGGAGCTAATAATATCACCATCCAGAATGTTGACCTTCTTCCCTCAACACCCGCCGTTCTCATAGGTGTTAATGTCGAAACTAACGTCACTAATTTTCGCATGAAAAATGTTCGTTTCCTCATTGGAGAAGATGGAGCCGGGGCTGATGAATTCGTCAAGGCTGTAGAGATGACTTCCGGCAATGATGATTGTGAATTTGAAGATGTGCTAATTCTGGCTCACGCCTCCGCAGGTGCGGCTACACATGGTATCCACGTAGCGGCTGCGGCAGACCGAACAGTTTGGCGGAATGTTGTTATTGATGGCCCTTATGCCACAGGTGGAATTGTTGAGGCGGCGACGGGTGTAAATCTTATTGTCGAAAATTGTGCCGTTGATGTAACAGGTACAAATTACGGTTTTGATGGTTCGAGTACCTTTGCAAAGCGGGTCAACAATGTTGATGGTCAGGTTCGGGAGGACGATTCCGAATCCTTGATTGTAGAAACTCGTGGTACGGGGACTACTCCAACAGGTATAACTGATGAGTCCATATTTGCATACTTAATGGGCAAAGGTGGAACAGCCTCAGCTTCAACATTTAACAATACAACTGATTCGTTAGAAGCTATTCGAGACGCAGTAGATACGATTGCCTCTCCAACAGATGTAACTGCTGCTGTTCCCGATACTCCTACAGGAAAGTCACTACAGGATATTTTGTCAAAATTAGATGGTGCAAATACTTTTGATAACACTACCGACTCTCTGGAGGCTATTTCTGAGGCGGTGAATGCTCTCAACTTGACAGGGGCTGTAAGTGCCACTCCTACTGCAAGGTCGATACAAGATATTTTGGAAAAAGATGCTACGAGCGATTTCGATGATGCTACAGACTCCCTCGAAGCCATTTCCGATAAGGCTGGAGGCTACAGTGGCGACGGTGGAGCAGCCCAAGACGACAGTAATAAAGCAAGTCTTGATCTTGCTCATATCGACTTGGATGCTATTCTTGCCGATACCCTTTCGATTTCAGGCGGAACACTTCCAGTGGCTCCTACGGCCAATTCATTAGCTCGGTTTGTAGCTTCGGGTGGAACTGCTCTTGGTCAGCAGTTACCAGATAGTATGTCATTGGTAGATATAATCGGAAACTTCACCGGAGCCTATGATGGTAATGCCTATGATGACAACATCTTTGCGGCCATAAAAGTTCTGAGTAAGTATGTTGCAGACGGCGACGGTGACTTTGCAGCTGGTGCAGTATTACCGAGTAATGTTTCCCTTTACAACGTGACTGGTGGATTCAGTGGCGATGGTGGGGCTTCTCAGGATGATAGTATAAAGGCTTCTCTTGATTTAGCTCACACTGACCTTGATGCCATCCTTGCAGATAGCATCACGATTTCAGGGGGTACGTTGCCTGCTGGGCCAATTGCAGGTTCATTGGCCACGTTTATCTCTGGAGGCAGTGTCGCACTTGGTCAACCATTACCCGCCAGTATGTCTCTCATTGACTTACTTGGTAATTTCACTGGTGCTTATGATGGAGTGGCTCAAGACGATAATATCAAGGCTTCTCTTGACCTCGCTCATACAGACCTGGATACGATTGTTGCCGATACCGTTACTATTTCCGGTGGGGCATTACCGGCAGACCCGACTGCAAGTTCTCTGGCTCGATATATTGCCAGCGGTGGAACAGCATTAGGACAACCCTTACCAGACAGTATGTCTTTGGTGGACTTAATCGGTAATTATACCGGTGCTTATGACGCTGTTGAGGCTGATGACAATATCAAAGCACATCTTGATTTAATCAAAACCGATTTGGTTTATCAAGAACAATGTGTTGAAAAGGTAGCTACATCCACAACAGATCTCCTCTTTACTGTAACCGGGGAAGTTATAATTACCAGTTTTGCAGGGGTTGTTACCAACACAGCGGTAGGTGGTGTTCAGAACCGAATAAAGATTAACTTGAATGCTACCGACGCATTCGACAACGATTTCTCCACTGAGGTTGATACAAATGCAGACCCCGTTGGAACCAGATATGTATTCAGTGCTGCTAACCCATCAGTATTAACTCCGCTGGCTAATGGTGCAGCGGGTTCAGGTCAACCTATGTGGCCTTGGGTATGCAGACCTGGTGTTATTGAACAGACTATGAACGGTGCCGATGCTGGTACGACAGGTGAGATTACTTGGTTTATCACCTTCAGACCGCTCTCAAGTGATGGTGCTGTAGTAGTTGCGTAAGTTTGAATACCTAATTGGCGTCCCTCTCTGAGGATATAGAGAGGGACGATTTTTCTCTTAAAGGATATTAAGATGCCCGATGAAATTAGACCTATGAGACCTGATGATGGGTGGCCTTATTCACATCTAAACGCTGGGTCTGCGGCTTTTTCCCATCTTGTAGATTCCCCCGGTGAAAATCAGAGTTGGTTCGTCACCGGATTTGTTCTCACTGGAGGCGGAGACGCAGATGGTTTTAGCTTCCTGCGGAGGGCTTCCTTGAGATTTAATGGTAATAC
>DRHD01000171.1 GCA_011049795.1 Porticoccus sp. | reverse complement strand
TAAATCTAGCAGGGACTCTATAGCTGAGCTCTAGTTTTTACTAAAGTTCCAATTGTAATTACAGGTGGTAATAGGACACAGGAATTAGTGACGCTAGTAGCTTGGGCATCTGAATGAAAAAGAATAATTTGAAGAAACAGGGAGGGTGGCACTGGGTTACCCATACCTTGCTATGGGTATCATGCTTACCCTTGGGCCTGCTTGTTATTTTCGCCGTCTTATTGTCATTTTTTGACGATGATGATTACCGGGCAGCTCTTATCTGGGGGGTTGATCGCTTCCTTGACAGCTCACTGGAAATAAAAGGGCCATTTTCGGTCAGTTTTGGCAAAGAATTGGAAGTGGCAGCAAGAGGGGTCCATTTAAAAGCCGATGATGGCAGCTATGAGCTATCGGTAGGAGAGTTCACTGGGCGGCAGCAGCTTGGGTCATACTTAAAAACGGGTACATGGTGGATCAATGTTCTGACGCTCGTCGATGTTCATGTTGATGTCACGGAGCAGGATTCTAGTGACGAAAGTGAGCTGGAAGACTTTGCCATCCCGCCAATTATTATAGAAAAAGTAGATTTACATAATATTACTGTTATCTACCGACGGCGTGATCAGGATGAGCCCGATACATTTACACTAAAAGAGTTGGTTGCCGATGACTCCCTCAATCAGGGACCTGTGAGAGTGTATGGCGCAGGGACTCTCGATTCACGTGCTTTTACCATAGAGGGTACCTTGGGGGCTCTCTCCCAAATCCACGATAAGAGCCAAAATTATCCCATTGATTTAAGACTAACCAGCGATACTTTGGAGGTGACTGTCAGCGGGGGGATAAGCGACCCTGTCACCGGCCAGGGGCTTGAATTGCAATTGGAAATCAATGACTCACATATTGGCAGTATGCTTCAACTTGTTGACGACTCTCTTCCAGATTTAGGCAAATTTCACCTTGCGGCGGGCATACGTGGAGACTCCTCGGCTCCAGAGCTTGATGGTTTGGTGGTGAGCTTGAATGGCTTGGAAATAGGTAGTTTCGAGGCAAAGGTACAGGGGACTGTTGGCAACCTAGTATTGATGGAAGAGTTACATTTGGATGTAAGCCTAAAGGTGCCAGATTTAACGGCCCTGTCTGCTTCGGGTCTCTCTGCTTTGGGGCTGTTTGAGCAGCCGATTAATGAGAGGCTACTGGCATTAGATTCTGTGGATTTCAGTGGCCGACTCACAGGTGATCTTACTGCTCTAGGCCTAGATGACGTGGCAGTGAGCTTGAAAGGGTTGAATGGTGTTGAGGTGAATGCTCAGGGGGCCGTCGACAACTTGGTGTTGATGCAGGGGTTGAACGTTGATGTGAGCCTGAAGGCGCCAAACTTAACGGGCCTGTCTAGCCTAAACCTTCTGGGTGAAGAACCCGTTAATGCGAAACTACTGGAACTTGGCCCCGTGGCCCTCAGCGGCACCCTAACTGGCGATACTTCTACTCTGCGGTTGGATGGTGCGGCGCTGAGTCTAAAGGGCTTAAATGGTGTTGAACTGACAGTGCAGGGCGATGTTGGCAACCTAATATCAATGCAAGGATTGCAGTTGGATATGAGCCTGAAGGCACCAAATTTAATGGGTTTGTCTGACCTGGGCTTACTGGGAGAGGAATCCGTTAATGAGTCGGTGCTGGCACTTGGCCCCGTGGACTTCAGTGGCAAACTAACAGGTGATATCACTGCCCCACGGCTGGATAGTGCTGTGATGACTCTAAAAGGACGAAATTCTATAGCGGCAAAGGTGCAAGGAAGTATTGGTAACTTAGCGTTAATGGAAGGAATGCACTTGAATGTGGGTATGACTGCACCTGATTTAAAGAGCGTAGCTGACTTGGTTAATGTGGACCAATTTATTGATGAGCCACTTGATAAAGAGCTATTAGCATTAGGTCCTGTAGATATTGCTGGTGTTTTTTCTGGTGATTTGAAGAAGCAGAATATTGACAAGATAAGCATAAATATTGGGCCAACTGACAACCCCAGTATCAAGGCAAGTGGCATCGTCAAAATGAATCTTCCCAAAACGGCAAGTGTCGAGGTGGAATGGGATGTCGTAACGGCCGCGATGATCAATATCTTTGTGAGGGATGTACAGCCAGGAAATCTTGGACACCTGAAAGGCGAGTTCCATGGCTCAGTTCAGGGTGACCTCTGGCATATTGAAAAGGCCACTATTGCCTCAACGAATACAGATATATATCAGCTCCACCTTAAGGGTGTGTTCCATGAACTTGAAAATGGTGATCAGGCCTCTCTTCAAGGAGAGCTGATTATTAAGCAACCGATGGCACTCGGCACCCTATTAGGCCTGGACCTAAACGGGTTCGCACCTTACACAACCAGTGGTGCACTTGAGATCGAAAAAAATAGACTAACCTATCATGGTAAAAATCGTATTGGTAAGACTGAAGGCGATATGTCTTTGACCGTGGTGCAGGTGGATGGCAAGTCACAAATAACGGGTTCATTAGTGGTGCCAGTATTGCACTTATCCGATATTGGTATGGGTAAGGTTGACCCAGAAGCAGGCGACACGGTTGGGCAAGAAGAGACGGTCGCTGATACGGCCAAGTCTGAGACCGATGATAGTCAGCAACTTTTTAGTCGAGAGATATTGGATTTATCCGGGTTGGATAATTTTGATTTAGACTATGATATTTCAATTAACCAAATAATAGGTGCTGGTGTCACGGTTGGTCGTTTGGAGGGGCAGGTTGGTGTTAAAAATTCCGTATTTCGCGTATCACCTATGCGGTTAAAAGTTGAGGGTGGCCAGGTTGATATTAACTTCGAGTTGGACGCTCGTGATACACCCACATTTAGCTTCAAGACCAAGGCTGACAACCTGGACTTGGGAGCGTGGATATCCCAAGTTCATGAAGGTGTCACCGTTGAGGGAGAGGTAAGCCTGAATATTGATGTTCAAGGTAAGGGGCACTCTGTCCATGAGTTCGCCTCCAGCTTGGAGGGGAGTATCGACTTGGGGCTTGAAGATGCACGTTTTCCAAATAAATATGCGCAGTTTCTTACCATTGATGTATTTGGTTGGGCGCTAACTAAAGCCAAATTGGAGTCAAAAGAGGCTATCTTGAACTGTGTTATGGCGAGGTTTGATATTGAGCAGGGGATAGCACGTAGTAAGCTGTTACTGGCCGATGGACCACATCTGTTGATAGAGGGGCGTACGACGTTGGACTTGGGGCAAGAGAGTATGGATATGGTATTGCTGCCAAAGCAAAAGAAAAGCCTGTTTTCGAATGTTTCTGCCGTTCATATTAAAGGGCCTATGGTGGACCCAAAGGTATCCGCCGTACCGAAGAAAACGGCTGCTGCCAGTATCGGCTCACTCGTGCTCATTCCGGGTATTGTCATTCCTAGCTTACTGGCTGGTAAGTTATGGGGTTTGTTTGGCCGTGATGCTAAAGGTAGTACTGGTTGTGTGAAGATTATCGAGAAGTTAGAAGGTAATAAAGGTTAAATAACCAAATGGGTGGGTAGCTTCCGAGCAGCATCCAGTCTCAATCAGCCCGGACTCTACACATAATACTAATAGGAATGATCTATGGATAATCAGGATTACAACCAACAGCTATTGGATTTTATTCACCGCTCTCCGACACCATTTCATGCTGTGAAAAATATTCAAATGTCTCTGGAAGCAGAGGGCTTTTTGCCACTGGTTGAAGAAGACAGTTGGAATATTATTCCAGGCGGGCGTTACTACGTGACCCGTAACGGTTCTTCGATTATTGCCTTTGTCATGGGTCAGGATTCTGCCGTAGACACGGGTATTCGTATGGTTGGTGCTCATACGGATAGCCCTTGCTTGAAGGTGAAGCCTAATCCTGAGCTGTACAAACATAATTATTTTCAGTTGGGTGTGGAAGTTTATGGTGGAGCACTCCTTAACCCATGGTTCGACCGTGACCTATCTATAGCGGGACGTATTGTTTTCAACACGGGAGATGGGCGTTTACAGCAAGCTCTTGTGGACATGAAAAAGCCCGTAGCAGTTATTCCCAGCCTAGCTATCCATCTGGACAGAGAGGCAAATAAAAACCGTACGATTAACCCTCAGACAGACATTCCTCCATTGCTCTTTAATTGTGGCGAGGATTGTGGCGAGGATTTCCGAGCATTATTAGCGGCACAGTTGTTGGGGCAGTACGGTGACCCAATGGAGCTACAAGTGCTGGACTATGATCTGTACCTTTACGATTGTCAGAAGCCGGCGATTACCGGGCTTAATCAGGATTTTATTTCCAGTGCGAGGCTGGACAATCTGCTGAGTTGTTTTACCGGCATGAAAGCACTTCTTGGTGCTGATGGTCAGGTGAGCAGCATGCTTATTTGTAGTGACCATGAAGAAGTAGGCAGTACTTCCAGTTGTGGCGCTAATGGGCCAATGCTTAAATCGTTACTGGAGCGGCTTTACCCTGAGCCTGAATCGCGAGCCCGAGTTATTAGCCAGTCATTACTGGTGTCGGCAGACAATGCCCATGGTATTCACCCCAACTACAGCGATAAGCATGACAGCCATCACGGTCCTATTCTTAATAAGGGGCCGGTGATTAAAGTTAATGCCAACCAGCGTTATGCTACTAGCAGTGTCACCTCTTCTATATTTCGACACCTGTGCGAGCAACAGAATGTCCCTGTACAGTCATTTGTCAATCGTACCGATTTAGGGTGTGGGAGTACCATTGGCCCCATTACAGCGGCAAGTATCGGTGTTCAGACACTTGATGTCGGTGTGCCCACCTTTGCCATGCACTCAATTCGTGAACTGGCTGGTACAAAGGACGCCTTTTATCTGTATCGGGTTTTACGGGGCTTATATAACTACCAAGATAGCTTGATTATCAACTGAGCCTGAATGGACACAGTTGCTACTTTATTACTCGGATTAAATCCGTATGATGGGCGCCACCATAGGCTGACTATGGATGCTTAGTCAGCACGAAGAAAATCTGTCCAAGAGCAAAAAATGCCCATGAGCAATGATATCTCCACAGCGCCAACGAACGATACAGTCCTTACCGGTATCACCACCACAGGAACCCCTCATTTGGGTAACTATGTGGGAGCCATTCGGCCTGCTATTGCTGCTAGTCAGGGTACTAATGTCGATGCGTACTATTTTTTGGCAGACCTCCATGCACTGATCAAATGTCAGGATCCAGCAAAGGTACATGAGTCAACACGAGAGATTGCGGCTACATGGTTAGCACTGGGCCTGAATACAGACAACGTTGTTTTTTACCGGCAGTCCGACATCCCTCAAATCCCGCAACTCACCTGGTTCCTTAACTGTGTCGCGGCAAAAGGGCTTATGAATAGGGCTCATGCCTATAAAGATTCGGTTCAGAAGAATCTGGATGCGGGAGAAGATCCCGATGCTGCGATTACCATGGGGTTATTTTCTTATCCTGTACTGATGGCTGCTGATATTTTAATGTTCAACGGTACCAAAGTCCCTGTAGGTCGGGATCAGATCCAGCATATTGAAATGGCCCGAGATATCGCCCAGCGTTTTAATCATATTTATGGCCAGAATTTCGCTTTACCTGAGGCAGTGGTAGACGATCATGTCGCTGTATTGCAGGGGCTGGATGGCCGCAAAATGAGTAAAAGTTACGGCAATACCATTCCGCTGTTTCTTCCTGAAAAGAAGCTGAAAAAACACATTAATAAAATTAAAACGAATCTGCTGGAACCGGGAGAGCCCAAAGACCCAGATACTTCCACGGTATTCCAGATATGGCGAGCTTTTGCTACAGAAGAGCAAACGGCCTATATGCGTAAAGAATTTGAAAACGGTATCGCCTGGGGTGAAGCGAAAAAACAATTATTCGAACTGATTAACGAAGAGCTACGCGAGCCAAGAGAACGTTACAACGAACTGATGGAAAACCCCGCGCATATTGAACAAGTATTACGTGAGGGTGCAGAAAAAGCCCGAGCCTACAGTGTTCCTTTTATGGAGAAACTGAATAAGGCTGTTGGACTCTACTCTCTGGTCTAAATGGTACGTTGCAGTCATCAATTCTTATAGTTTTTTACCACATTGAGCATACCTGTCATGAGCGTATCTAAATCGCTCTCAGATATAATATAAGGCGGCATCACGTAGACCCTGGTGCCAAAGGGCCTCACCCAGATACCCTCTGCCACAAACTGCTTTTGAATCTGTGCAACATCCACAGGCTTTTTCGTTTCTATAACCCCCACCGCACCGAGACAGCGTACATCGGTAACATTGTCGAAATCCTTTGCAGGTGCCAATCCAGACTTAAGCTGTTGCTCAATGTCACTAATTCGGGCTTGCCAGTTTGTGCTGAGTAATAAATCGATACTGGCATTGGCTACTGAGCAGGCGAGGGGGTTGCCCATAAACGTTGGGCCGTGCATAAAGACTCCGGCCTCACCATTGCAGATTCCATCACTGACCTTTGAGGTACACAAAGTGGCGGCCAATGTCATGTAGCCGCCAGTCATAGCTTTACCGAGACATAAAATATCAGGGGTAATATCGGCCCATTCGCAGCCAAAAAGTTTACCGGTACGCCCAAAGCCTGTGGCAATTTCATCGACAATGAGCAGCACGTCATACTCATCACACAACTCACGAACCCGCTTTAAATACGTGGGTGAATAAAAATGCATGCCCCCGGTACCCTGTAAGATGGGCTCAAGAATAACCGCTGCTAATTCGTGACTGTGTTTCTCTAGCAGATTCTTTATATCGGCAATACAGCTCTCATCCCAATCGTCGTGAAAGCGGCAGCGGGGAGATTCAGTGAACAACTGCTGGGCAAGCGTGCTACTGAACAAATGGTGCATGCCAGTGACAGGGTCACAGACCGACATCGCTCCAAAAGTATCACCGTGGTAACCCTTACGAAGGCTTAAAATGCGCGTTTTTTGTGGTTGCCCCAGAGAGTACCAGTACTGAATGGCCATTTTCAGGGCAACCTCAACACTAACAGAGCCTGAATCGCTGAGAAAAACCTTCTCCAGACCATCAGGGGTAATATCCACCAGAGTTTTACAAAGTTGAGCGGCAGGTTCATGAATAATGCCACCAAACATCACATGAGACATGATGTCGACTTGGTCTTTTAGGGCTATATTTAACGTAGGGTGGTTGTAACCATGAATGGCTGACCACCAGGAAGACATACCATCAATAAGCTCACGGCCATCGGCCAGTTTTAGCCGTACACCACTGGCGCTGGCCACATGGTAGGCTGGAATCGGAGCTGTCAGTGAAGAGTAGGGGTGCCAGATATGTTGCTGGTCAATACTCGATATTTGCGATGTGGTCAGTTGTTCCATCGGGATGCAATTCACAGGTTGGGAAGTTGTCATTGTAAGGTAGCAGGGTTCGTGGTATCAAAGCACTTGGTGAAATTAAATGGGTATTTAGAGGGTAAAAATGACTCTGATTAAACCGCTCAATGCACTAATTTTTGGACTATTACTGGTCAGCTGCACCGTAGTGGCTGCGCCTAGTCAGGATTATTGGGGTTTCTGGGACAAGAGTAGTCTGGGTAACTTTGCCAGAATAGATCATAGTGACTGGAATTCAATTCTGGGTACTTATGTCATTGATAATCATGCATCCGGGGTTAATCGCTTCCGTTACAGTGCTGTAACACCGGCTAAGAAGAAGGCTTTGGTCCGCTATATTGAGCATTTGGAGAGCCTTGATCCCAGAACATATGACCGGCGGGTACAACAGGCCTACTGGCTGAATTTGTACAACGCACTGGCCGTTAACTTGGTGTTAGAGAACTACCCCATAAAAAGCATCAATGACATTGAAGGTGGGAGTGCACTGGACAGCGCCTTGACCAGGGTGGCAGGGAAGAGCCTTAGTCTAAATGATATTGAACACCGAATCCTTAGGCCCATATGGAAGGATCACAAAGTACATTTTGGCATTAGCTGTACCAGCATTAGTTGCCCCAATTTACTCGCTCAGGCATTTACCGCTGCAAATGTGGATGACCTGCTAGAAAAATCCGGCCACGATTATATAAACCATCCTCGTGGGGTTTACCTTAAAAATGGCAAAATGAAAGTGTCGAGTATGTTCAATTGGTATCGTACGGACTTTGCCAAAGACGACAAAACAATGCTTAAGGTCTTTGCTCACTACGCAGATGACCGGCTTGCTTTATATCTCCTTGGCTTTCAGGGAGAGATAGATTACGACTACGACTGGAGTCTAAATGCGCCCTAAATATTATGGGGCTAAGTAAGTTGTCAGAGTCTATTTATTCATAACATTAAACATTAATATACAAGAATAACTATCTGATAAATATAAGATAGTTAGTTGGTTTTAAGTAAGAGGGGATGTTGTGCATCCCCTGGATAAGAAAATAAAACTTAGCCTTTAGCACCGCCATGAGCGAGCGACCATTCTTCAGGTGCATTTAGGAAGGCTTCAATTTCGGCCAGTGATTGATCGTCCATTTCACCGCTTTCCTTGCAGACCTCTAAAACATCCCACCAGGTAGTCAGTGAGTGTAGGTTAATGCCAGCTTCTGCGAGCT
>DRHD01000170.1 GCA_011049795.1 Porticoccus sp. | reverse complement strand
GCATCTTCGCCCCCGGGTTATTTCTCTTGAAATGCGCCAAGCACCTTAATATGGCCATCAGGGGATCCCCCGCTGAGCCCTGGAAGGTGCTGTCGTTTACCATCCATTCACACACCCAATGGTCTATAAACCGGGGGCGAAGATGCCGGGGATGGGGTTGTAATGAAGCCTTATTACGACCACGCAGGAATAACCATATTTCACGGTGATTGCAGAGAAATATTACCCCAGCTTGAGCCGGTGGATTTGGTGCTGACTGATCCGCCGTATGGGATTAATATTGTTGGTAAAAATGGTACGATCGGTGGGACATCAAAAGATATAAGCCGCTGGGCGGGTCAAATTAATACTAAGCACCAGCCTGTAATCGGGGATGATAAGCCTATTGACCCATCCCCATTGTTAGCAATCGCGAAATACCAAATCATTTGGGGAGGTCAGTATATCGCGAATCAACTCCCAGCTTCGGGGTGTTGGCTTGTGTGGTATAAGCGGATTAAAGGCCAGCAAAACAATATGGCCGATTGTGAACTTGCTTGGACATCATTAAAGCAGCCGAGTCGAGTTAATCAACACTTATGGATGGGGATGCTACGAGATAGCGAATTGCAAATTCACGACCACCCGACTCAAAAGCCCGTAGATGTCATGTCCTGGTGTCTCTCGTTTGCCGATGGCGATGTTCTTGACCCCTTCATGGGCAGCGGCACCACCCTTGTAGCCGCCAAGAACCTAGGCCGTAAAGCCATCGGCATAGAAATAGAGGAGAAGTATTGTGAGATAGCGGCTAAGAGGTTGGGGCAGGAGGTGCTGCCGTTATGACCGCAATGATTTACCTTGACACCAGGGAGTTTGGGGAATAGGGTGGAGGAACGATTCTGGTAAATCAAGAGAACTTAGAATTGGCTGTAACAACGCTTGGGCCACCTTGCGGGGGGTGTTTTCTACCAGGATCGTCATCCCTGTTACGGCCAATTGTGCGTTTTGGCAACGACTATGCCGCGGATTAAACGTTGGTTTCCAGTAAGCCATGATATCAATCGAGATCCCGAAATGTGGGATCTCTGCCGGCAACATGGGGAGAAGGTTGTCAGGGTTTGGTTGGAGCTTTTGAGCATTGCGGACCGCAACGAAGGCGATGTACCGGGGCAACTCGGCAGCATATCAACAGCAGTCGCGTGGCAAGTCAGAGTGAAGACGGACAAATGTCGGCGGATACTTGACAGCATGACAGCACTAGGATGGTTGAATGTCGACGGTGGTGTGAGAGTGCCTAACTATGCGAAATACCACATTACTCGGGATGCTAAAGAAATCCCACATGGGAATCAGAAAGCACCCCTCCCTTCCGAACCTCCCAAACCTAACCCTCTTAAGACAGATATAAGAATATCTCCTCAGAGCCCTGGGGAAACCCCAGCCTCTGAGGACTGGCATGAGTCTATGGTTTTTATAAAAACCTTTCTCGGAAACGGAGCACCACCCCTTACTCACCCTGAGTTGCTTTTTGACAATGACTGGTGGGTGGACGTCCACGATAGCGTCAACGGTTTTGATAGGGGGTTCCTCGAGCGTGAGTTTGCGCGAATGTCTGCATGGCTGAAAGAGAACCCCAACCGGATGCCAAATCTAAAACCCAAGTTTTTCAAGAAGTTTGTCAGGCACTGGATTGAAATTGCCAAGGATAAGGAACGGAGAACCTATGCCAAGAGCAAGTAAGCAACCGAAGGGAAGCCAGCTATCCGACCAGGGTGGTGGGGTCAGATGTTCTCAATGCGGCCTGGAAATGATGGGGTGGAAACAAGGGTCGGTCATTCACTGCGAAGGATCTAATATCAGCTTCGGTTGTATTCTGGTTGGCCAGGTCCATCATGGAAAACGTGATTATTACTGCAAGAAATGTCAGGGGTATCTCGGGTGCAATCGCTGTGCGTCGAATAATCCTTCTTGCCTACGGTGCCGCATTGATATCTCGGGTTCCAGGATCGTGGACAGGGCAGAAGCGGCGGAGGGCATGAAGATTATCCGCATGGTTGCAACAAGGCAAGTAACCACAACGGACGGCTTAAAACTTATCAATGAATTATTTAAACCAACCCCACATCACCCGTAACGGCAAGGACCTACCCGCCTTCTACTGCCCCACTTGCAAGGTAACCATATGGCCGGTGGAAGCAGCGGAACACCATGCATGTCTGATTGAAGGCGAGACATTGAAGTATTGCCCTGTATGTAAAGACATGCGCCCGGCGCGAACCTTTGCTCTCAGGGACTCTAGTTTATTTAAATGCCAGCGGTGTTATGGAAAGTCAGCGCAAAAGGGCCGAATCGCCTGGTGTAGGAGCAGAAAAAAACGTGCGTAAGGTGCTCGACATAGCCACGCTTACCATTGCCGCCTTTATTCTGTTCCCCTGGTTCGTGCGTGGCCTGCAACTTGTGTACGGGTGGCTCTATTGGGGCCTTGTCTACCTGTTTTTAAATCCCTACTGGCAATGGGCATGGGAAGTGATTTATGGCTAGGGTGGTACGCTATAACAAGTATGGGGCCAAGAAGGTCACGATTGATAATATTCGCTTCGACTCAAAGCTGGAGGCCAAGCGGTATGGGGAATTGAAACTTATGCACGCGGCTGGGGCGATTACTCACTTACAAATGCAACCAGTGTTTTTCATCGCTATCAAGGGGAACAATGTTTGCAGAGTGATTTTGGATTTTAAGTATTTACAACACACGGTGACGTGGGTCTACGAGGATTGCAAAGGGTACGATACGCCTATCAGCCGGCTAAAACGAAAGCTAGTTGAAGCTCAGTATGGGATTAAGGTTTCAGTGGTAAAAGGCAAATAGTGGTGAACACCATCGTTTTCATCTGGGTTTTGTGGTCAATAAGTTTAACCGAGCCTATTCAATCCATAGGGGAATTTTTGACCCTCGACCGCCTTGACGGGTGCCTGGCGGCGCAAGAGATCCATGAGATTACCAGCAAACAATATGAGATGTTCGTGTGTTACAGGGTGCCGCTTGAATCGTGGTATGCGTCAAAGAAAATGGGGTTAATGCCAGCTTGGGACGCGGGAGAAACCACAATGGAGAAATTGGAGCTCCAAAAACTCCGCCTTGAGATAGAACAGTTAAGGCAGGAAACGGGACGGTGATAGGCATTTACGCCATTATCATCATGCCTTTCATCTTCTGGCCTGGCATTGTGGACGCCTATATTCTGCCGAAGCAGGTTTACTTGAGCGTTGTGGTAACTGGTATGGTCTTGCGGCTTTTGTGGATGGGTAAAGAGGCAAAGTTTCCCCTGGTCATTCCCATTGGGTGCTATTTCACATTCCTGTTGCTCTCAGGGATTAACGCTGTGAATTATTACGAGTTTGCTAATCAGGTGTCGTTGGACCTAATGGGCATTGTCGTGTTTTGGTATGTGGTGAATGTGAAGGTGAGTTAAAGGAGGTTATATGGCGTGGGAGTGTAAAGCTAAATGCGAGTGCCAGGTGCGGTTAGACGAGCTTCAGAAACAGCTAGTTGAACTGCGGAATGAGGTGCAATGGTTCGAT
>DRHD01000169.1 GCA_011049795.1 Porticoccus sp. | reverse complement strand
TCCTGAAATCAGAATCAACATAGTTTTACGACGACCAAAGTGGTCGCTCAACCAGCCGCCACCAGGGCGTGCTGCCAGGTTCTACTACTTTAACGCGCGCAACACCCCAAAAGGCTCCACCTACTTCAAGCCAAAGAAATCTGGTGGTCTGGAAGTCACCAGCTGGGGCGACCTATGGTTCTACCTGGCAATGAACATTCCTATGTATCTTGCATTGGCAGTGCTGACCTGGAAGCTCTCCCCTTCCAACCTGGGTTTGCTGACGTCAACAGCGGTAAACCTGATATATATAGGCTTGGTTGTACTGTACTTCTTTCAGGCAAGCCAAATCTGGAAAGTAAACCATGAGCACCTGAAAGCCGGTGTGCCCGAGATGCAGCGCTACAAGTTCAAACAAGTGGCTATTCTCGACTGGTCTTACTTTGTGACCTTCGGATCCGAGCTGGCAGTAGTCTCCATGCTACCCCTGTTCTTCCTGGAAACCTTTGAAGGATTGGACCCGGTTAAAGCCGGACTGTTAGCCTCAGGGTTTGCATTCATGAACCTGGCAGCACGCCCTGGTGGCGGCTGGTTGAGCGACCACTTTGGTCGTCGTAAAACTATGTTGATTCTGATTTCAGGATTAGCTTGTGGTTATTTACTGCTGAGCCAGATCAACAGCAGCTGGTGGATTCCACTGGCCGTGATCTCTACCATGTGTTGCTCTTTCTTCGTACAAGCAGGTGAAGGTGCCGTATTTGCCATGGTGCCACTGGTTCAACGTCGTATGACAGGCCAAATTGCCGGCATGGCAGGTGCCTACGGAAATGTGGGTGCAGTTACTTACCTAACCGCATTGTCCTTTGTTGAGTACGATACTTTCTTCCTGCTGATCGCAGCGTCAGCCGGGGTAATTTTTCTGGCCGTGTTATTCCTCGAAGATCCATCGGGAAAAATGGCGGAAGTACTACCTGATGGAACCGTCGAATTAATTGACGTTACTTAATCAATATCACTCAAATTGATATGGCCTGCAACAGTTGTTGCGGGCCATATTGCTTGTTAGGCTGAGGTAGAAAAGCGGGTCTCACACATGGAACAAAAGCATTCTTTTAACGCGACTATCGGTGTTTGCACCGAGGCTGGTATCAAGTCCGTCAATGAGGATGCTGTCGGTTTTCGTATTCCCGAAGACCACATGATTAACACCAAAGGTATGGTCGCCGTCGTGGCTGATGGTGTCAGCACGGCTGAAGCGGGGAAAGAAGCTGCCGAGCGCTGTGTGAATACCGTATTAACTGATTACTACACCACGCCGGAAACCTGGAGTGTCAAACACGCTGTTCAGAAAATCCTTACCCCTCTGAATCGCAAGCTGTATAACCTGGGAAATGATATTCATGATGAGGCCCGCGGTTATATCACCACCCTGAGTATCCTGGTGGTGAAATCTCACTTGGCTTATCTGTTTCACATCGGCGATAGCCGCATCTATCGCCTCAGTGCAGAAACTGGTGAATTTACCCAGCTCACCCGCGATCATACTGCCGGTATATCAAAAGATGAAAACTATCTAATTCGTGCCATGGGCATGGACACTAGCCTGAATGTAGATGCCAGTGTCGTCACCCTGAATCTGGGGGATATTTTCTTCCTCAGCACTGATGGCATTCACGACTTCATGCCAGAATCAGAGATACGTCAGCTAATCGAGGCGCACCCAGATGACTATGATGCAGCCTGCCGCGCCATTGTCGATGCCGCCAGTCAGGCAAAGAGCTCCGACAACCTTAGCTGCTGCTTATTACGCATCGACCAACTCGGTCTTGAAAATATTGAAGACCTCAATGAACGCCTGACCAGACTGCCATTTCCACCAGAACTCAGGCCCGGGCTAAAAATTGATGGCTATGAAGTACTGAAAGAAATGTATGCCAGTGAGCGTAGCCAACTGTACCTTGTGAAGGATATGGACTCTGGTGAAACACTGGTGATGAAGACCCCTTCCCAGAACTATTCCGATGATCCCGCCTACACCGAACGATTTATCATGGAGGAGTGGATTGGCAGTCGAGTAGATCACCCCAATGTGGTCAAAGTGATTCCGCCCAAAAATGAACGGAAATTTCTCTATTACCTAATGGAGATGGTCGAAGGGCAAACACTGGAAGAGTGGATAAAGAAAAATCCTGACCGACGACCCCGCGACATGATCAAACTGGTGGATCAAATTGCGTTGGGGATGGAAGCGTTGCACGAAAAAGAAACTGTGCACCAAGATTTGAAGCCTAGCAACATTATGATCACCCCTGACCTTCAGGTAAAAATAGTCGATTTCGGTTCAGTCTATGCGCCAGGGATTCACGAAATTTTTACTCCGATGGAACGGGAAATGGCACTGGGGACACTGGACTATGCCGACCCATCCTATCGATTCCAAATCAACACAGGAATCAAGGGGGATATCTATTCACTCGGTGTGATCGTCTACGAAATGTTTACCGGCTTTCTACCCTATGGCACCAAACTGGAAAAATGCTCCAGCCGGGAAGACTTTCTCCGACTTCAATACACACCAGGTTACCACCACAAAGATATTATTCCCCTGTGGTTTGACCGCACGCTCGAAAAGGCTGTGGCGATAGACCCGGAGATGCGGTACGACAGCTTAAAGGCTTTTTTACACGATTTAAAAACCCCTAACATTGAATACCTCAAGGAAGATGTTCAGCAAGGAGGCAAGAGAGACACCCTGCTGCTTTGGAAAATGCTGTCCTTTGTATTATTTGGCTTACTGGTGATGTCGTTATTGGTTTCATCAACGAAATAATCAATAAAACAATCAATAAAACAATCAATAAATTTACCACACGGGAAATTAATAACAGATAGTTTGAGTAAAATAGCTCGCCTTTAAACGGTAAATTCCTGGCTGGATAATACCCCCATGATTGGGATGCCAAACATCCCCTATAAAAGAATTGCCAACCGATAACCCTAGAGAACTCCATTTATGTCACATGCATCAAAAGAATTTTTACCACTGGGAATAGCCGTACTGACTGTTTCTGACACTCGCTCTCTGGATGAAGACACGTCGGGTCAACTTCTGGTAGATCGATTAACCGAGGCCGGACACAACCTGGCCGCCAGGGTATTGATCCCCGATGATATTTATCAATTACGGGCAGAAGTCTCTCGCTGGATTGCGGACCCAAAAGTCCAAGTGATTCTAACTACCGGCGGTACCGGTTTTACCGACCGAGACTCCACCCCCGAAGCACTGGCACCATTATTCGACAAGCATGTAGAAGGCTTTGGTGAACTATTTCGCCACATTTCCTATCAAGAAATTGGTACCTCTACCCTCCAATCTCGTGCTGTGGCAGGGCTATCCAATCGCACCCTGATATTCTGCATGCCCGGCTCTACCAATGCCTGCCGCACCGCTTGGGATAGCATTCTTGACGAACAACTGGATGCCCGCACCAAACCCTGTAATTTCATCCCCCATGTCAAATTTACCGCTGCCTGTGAGTCCCGCGGATGAGTTGTTGTGATCAATCAGGGCTACAGCCAGTGGGATGATGGCTGCGCTATTCATCCTTTGAATAAAACGATTAAAGCAGGTGAGCCCGTACAGTTTTTGCTCTTTAACGACTTGTTGTTTTAAATAGCCCTAGTCTTGGGTTTTAGATACAGGTGCTTCGGACGCTATTGTTTCTGATGCCAACGTTTCCGACAATAGTGCCACCGTCTTAATTTGCAGATACACGGGTTTTCCTTTTTCTAGCGCTAAATGCTCCAGAGATTTTCGGGTAATACGAGCCAAAATAGCCTGCCCCTCCACATCAGTTTTGACCACTGCCCTAGCACCATCGATCAATTCAATCTCGCTGATGATACCCGGTAAAATATTGAGGATGCTGGATTGACTGGGCCTTTCCAACGCAATACTCACATCACGGCTTGGGATTCTTACCCGGACCGTATTACCGGGTTCACCGGAGAGTTGCCCAACGAAAAGCTGGGTATCAGACCCTGAATCTGAACTCACGCCTGAATTCAAACTTAATGCCAGTTGTGTCAGGCTATAACGATCATCGTGATCCACAATTCGTGTATTTAGCACTACCGCTGCGCTCTCTTGTCGGGTCACATCCAGGTCAAGCCGAGATAACATATCCAGCAATGGCCCATCAGCCACCAACCGCCCCTGATCCATAATGATTAAATGATCCGCCAACCGTGTTATCTCATCAAGGTTGTGACTCACGTACACCATGGGAATGCTGAGGTTCTCTGCCAACGTCTTCAGATGCCTGAGAATGGGGTTACGCGCCTTGCTATCAATCCCAGCCAGCGGCTCATCCAGTAACAAACAACGTGGGGCCGTCAATAGTGCACGGGCAATCGCCACCCGCTGTTTCTGTCCACCAGAGAGTTGATCGGGCTTCCGATCCAGTAATATTTCAATATCCAGCCAGGTAATCACCTGCTGCTTGCTGGGACCGTTATCTGAGAACCGCCGCTTAAATGCAAAGTCGAGATTACCCTCCACACTAAGATGAGGAAAGAGGCGATCCTCTTGGAACACGTAACCCAGTTGCCGCTGTTTTACTGGTAAGCCATCAATCTCATTACCACCAATATTTAACTGGCAATGTTCAGTACTTTCTAACCCCGCAATACAGCGCAGCAAAGTGGTTTTTCCACAGCCTGAGGGGCCATAGATGGCAGTAATGCCCTTACCCGGCAATTGGGCCTTTATCGCCAGAGAAAAATCAGCCTTTTGAGCACTTTCCTCTTGAACACGTTCCTTATGGACAAAGCAATGCTCTACAGACAATTGTATGTTCTTATCGACATTCACAACTGCTTCACCCCGCCCTTATTGGTTACTTTACTATTAACTACTTTATGGCGGTTAAAACCATAAAGCAGTATCAGTAGCGCAAAACTAAAGGCGAGCAAACCGCCCGCCAACCAATGAGCCCGCTGATAATCCAGTGCTTCTACGTGATCATACAAAGCGATAGACAATACCTGTGTCTCGCCGGGAATATTGCCGCCAATCATCAACACCACACCGAACTCACCCATGGTGTGGGCAAATCCCAACAGTGCGGCAGTAGCAAAAGCGCGACGTGTAAGCGGGATAATTAAATTTATAAAGCGGTCCAGCGTACCCGCACCCATAGTCTCTGCCGCTTCCAATAATTTATGGTCAAAATGTTGAAAACCGGACTGTAGTGGCTGCACCACAAAAGGCAGTGAATAAATTACCGACCCCACCACCAAACCACTAAAGGTAAAAGCCAAGGGCTGCCCGGTTAAAGCCAACCAACTATTGCCTAAAAAATTATCAGGGGAGAACGCAATCAACAGATAAAAACCAATCACTGTGGGAGGCAATATCAACGGCAACGCCACTGTGGCTTCAATCACACTGGCAAACCTTGATGTCGAGCGAGACAACCACCAGGCCAAGGGCGCACCGATCACCATCAGAATAACCGTGGTCACCGCCGCTAATTGCAGTGTGAGAAAAAGTGCTGCGATATCGGAAGCGAGCAAATTCATGGGGTTATATTTTTACCTTTTATGGGTAACAAATAACCCCCATCGGTAATTATTTTTTCTGCAACCGGCGTATTCATAAAATCCAGAAACTGCTGAGTTAACGGGCTTATCGGTTTAATCGCCACCCAGCCCTGTCGAACAGGGCGTTTTAAATACGACGAGAGATCAATGGTAACCAACCCTTGCTGCTGCTCTTTCGCAGCAGAACTTTCTGCCAAAGAGGCCAACGACTCAGCAACAATCGCAACATCGGCATTACCGCTGTGAAAAAACTGCCACGCCTGAGCAATATTATTACCCACCACCAGTTTATTTTGGGTTTCATTGGCAATACCAAGGTTCTCCATTACCTCCGTAGCCGCGATGCCATAGGGTGCTGTCCGCGAATTGGCTATGGCGATGCGTTTGGCTTTCAATAAAATATCCGTGGGGCTATTACCTTCAAGATCAACACCCTCAAGATCATCGCTTTCATAACGCGAGACCAAAACCAGTTTACCGATGGCATAGGTCGCCAAGGTCTCCGGTTCTCCATGACCACTAGCCACTAATTTTTCAGGGTAGGATTCATTGGCGGAAAAAAATAATTGAAATGGGGCACCCTGTAGAATTTGGGCATAAATCACACCGGAGGAGGCACTGCTGATATTAATTTGATGGCTTTCCCCATCAGCATTCTGTTGCTCAGAAAATGTCTGACTTAACTGCTCTAATACAGGCCTGAAATTACTGGCGGTGGCAATACTCAGCGTATCGGTCAAAACACTGTGGCAAAAAATCACTGCGATAAAAGGTACTGCTATAAAAAGTAATTTTAAACGCAATAGATGCCCCAAAGAATTACTCGCTGTCCTGCCAACGTTCGGCACGCTGTTGATCCACACCTTTGGCATCGACCCAGCCACTGGCGCCATCCACATGCTGTTCCTTTTTCCAAAAAGGCGCACTGGTCTTTAGAATATCCATAATAAATTCACAGGCAGCAAACGCCGCATCTCGATGGGCGCTGCTCACTCCTACAAATACAATCTGCTCACCGGGAGCCAAGTCACCAATACGGTGAATAATACGAATATCTATGGTTGGCCAACGTTCTTCGGCCTGCTCGGCGGTTTGTTGAAGGGATTTCTCGGTCATGCCCGGATAGTGCTCCAGGCGCATAAATTTTAGTGGGTTATCCGCAAGATCACGAACCTGCCCGGTAAAGATCGCAACACCACCTATATTGGTATTGCCACTTTGCAGCAGGCGGTATTCCTCGCCAGTATCGAAATCCTTTTCCTGTACGGAAATGGAAATCATCCGCCAGTCACCGGGGGAAATAACGCGACTTCATCGCTGTCACTGATGGTGGTGTCTGCATCCACCATATCCTGATTTACAGCAAACAATACATTGCCCGTTCCCAGTGCCAGCTTCCATTCATCACCCTCCGTCTGAAGGCTCTGTAGCAGCTGACCTATGGTCTTAACTCCATCGGGTAAGGCGGTATTCAGTTCACCGGTACCCAACTGTTCGCGGAGACTGCCAAAAAATAATACTTTCATTCATTTAACCTATTTCAACCCGATTTTAACCTGTGTCTCTTTAACCGAACCAGCTACTTTTTAGCTTGCCCTTCTTCAACTTTTTCTTCTTCAGCTTTTCCTTCTTTCGCCTTCCAGGGCCCCGACTTACCACCGGCTTTTTCCAGTAATCGCGTCTGCTCTATCACCATGCCTTTATCTACGGCCTTACACATATCATAGATGGTCAGGGCGGCAACAGAGGCCGCTGTCAGCGCTTCCATCTCCACGCCAGTTTTACCATCAAGCCCACAGGTGGCAGAAATACGAATGCTATTGGTCTCTGGCTGTGGCTCAAACTCCACACTGACTTTCGTCAACATCAAGGGATGACACAAAGGAATCAGATCGGGACATTTTTTCGCTGCCTGAATACCCGCAATACGAGCTACTGCCAGCACATCACCCTTTTTATGCCCACCAGACAGAATCAGCTCCAGAGTTTCTGGCTGCATACTAACCGTTGACTCAGCAGTGGCTTGCCGGGTAGTGACTGTTTTACCACCCACATCAACCATATGAGCTTCGCCCTGATCATTAAGGTGGGTAAGTTTTCGCATATCTGACACAGGCGTTACTCCATCTAAATTAGGCCATTTAAATTAGGCCATCTAAACCAGCGTAAATTCTACCTCAAACGGCCCAACCAACCCATTGAGACAACGCAACCAACCCCAGCTTATTGATCACCCAATACGAGAATAGCTCTAAAATCATTCACATTGGTGCGTGTTGGCCCAGTAATGATTAGATCGTCCAATGCCTCAAAATAGCCATAACTGTCATTATTTTCGAGCATTTTTTTGGCATTCAAACCCAGCTTTTCGCCTCGCAGACAACTATTGGGGAATAAAATAGCACCCGCATTATCGCCAGAACCATCGATACCATCGGTGTCCGCAGCCAGCGCATAGACACCCGCCTGACCTTTCAACTGAGTAGCCAGACTCAACAGGTATTCCGTATTGCGCCCACCACGGCCACTGCCTCTGACTTTCACTGTGGTTTCTCCACCTGACAGGATCACACAAGGCACACCCACAGGCTGCCCCTTATCTAAAGCGGAGTGATCCAAAATGGAATGAACCAGCTCGGCATGAGACTTGGCCAATGCCTGCGATTCACCCGTAAGATCATCGCCCAGCATCAATACAGTCAGCCCCAACGCCTCGGCTTGCTTTGCTGCCGCCTGAAGCGACTGTTTGGCAGTGGCTACAAGCTGAAACTCTGTTTGCCCACAGACGGTCTTTGGTGTTTCAGATTCAGAACCACCTAACCACTGATGCACTGCATCACACATAGCAATATGGTATTTGTTCAATATAGCCAATGCCTGATGCCGAGTGGTTGGGTCGGCGACTGTGGGGCCAGAGGCAATCACCGCACGCACATCACCTGGCACATCGCCTGTTACATCAGAGATAGCAAAGGTCATCAGTTTGGCGGGGGCACAGGCAGTGGCCAATCGACCGCCCTTAATGGCAGAGAGGTGTTTCCGCACACAATTGATCTCATGGATATCAGCACCGGATTTCAACAGCGCTTTATTAATCTGCTGTTTATCGGCCAGAGTAATACCCGGTGCGGGCAGTGCCAGTAACGAAGAACCTCCACCGGAAAGCAGACAAATCACCAAGTCATTTTCGTTCAGATCAGCCACCAAATTGAGAATACGCTGTGCTGCAATTTCACTGTTTTGGTCAGGCACCGGATGCGCAGCTTCGATCACTTCAATCTGCTCACAGGGCATAGCGTGGCCATAGGCGGTCACTACTAGGCCACGTAAAGCTCCGCCTTCCCACACACTCTCCAGGCTTGACGCCATAGCCGCTGCGGCTTTTCCTGCACCAATAACAACAACCGCTCTATCTCCATCCCTGACCAACAGTTCTGTCGAAACACGGTCCAAATATCGCGGCAGCACCACCTTAGGGTCAGCCGCAGCCACCGCCGTTTGGAATAACCCGGTAAGTAAACCCTGAGGGTCAAAAGACTCATTACTTGAAAACACATCTGTCATAAAAACCTATTTCACAAAAAAGTGTTCTACCAGAAAAATAACGCCGGTTGCCTACTAGCATGACCTAATTATGGTGATATCTCTGGCACCTGGCCATTGAAAGTGGATAATCGTTATGCCATCTCACCCATTCTTAACGGAACGCCAGCTCGTGGAAAAACAATTTATCGACGCCCAGCAACTACTGGATGACTCATTTTCTCTGGGGCTACAAGTTCTAGAAAGCGGTTACGTGCCTCACTTTATTATTGGTGTATGGCGAGGCGGAGCCCCGGTGGGTATTGCCGTTCAAGAGTTGTTGGATTATTTCGGTATCGAAACAGACCATATTGCCATTCGAACGTCGTTCTACACGGCCATCGGAGAAACCGGCGATAAAGTGAAAGTGCACGGGCTGGGACATATCATCGACAACCTCCGTAAGGCAGATTCCATCTTAATTGTTGACGATGTGTCCGACACTGGACTCAGCATGAAACAGATTGTGGATGATATTGAACAGGCCTGTACCGACAACCCACCTGAAATCCGTATTGCCGCCCCTTACTTTAAACCAGGCAATAATCGGACAGGCAGAGCACCGGACTACTACCTCCACGAGACGGATAAATGGCTGGTGTTTCCTCACGAACTATCCGGGTTAAGTGCGCAAGAGATTCTGGATAAAAAACCCGGTATTTCTGCGTTAAGAGCTGCACTGGAAAAAAGCGTTCTTAAGGGTCAGTCTGAAAAGATAAACTAGTATTATTTGACGAGGGCTTTAGAAACTTTAGAACCATTCTCTCGGCCCAACTGTTCCGTAATAAACCGACCCGCTTCAATTAATTTATCCAGATCCACCCCATGCTCAATACCCAAACCATTGAGCATATACACCAAGTCTTCCGTGGCCACATTACCCGAAGCGCCTTTAGCGCCATTGTCTTTAACATAAGGACAACCACCCAGCCCGGCCACAGAACTGTCCACCACATCAATACCCATTTGTAACGAGGCATAGATATTCGCCAGCGCCTGCCCGTAAGTATCGTGCAAATGTACCGCAAGACGATGGATAGAAACCCTATCCGCTACAGTTTCAATTACCCGGGTAATACTGCCCGGCGTGCCCACACCCGTGGTATCACCGAGAGATACCTCGTAACAGCCCATATCGTGGAGCCTAACTGCCACCTCTGCCACTTTGTTAGTATCTACCTCACCTTCATAAGGACAACCCACCACACAGGAGATATACCCACGCACGGGTAGCTCAGATGACTTAGCCGCTTCCATAATTGGGGAAAAACGATCAAGACTTTCATCAATAGAGCAATTGATATTCTTCTGACTAAACGATTCAGACGCCGCCGCAAAAATTGCTACTTCATTAGCATGTACAGCCACAGCCCGCTCAAAACCCTGAAAGTTCGGCGTCAGCGCCGCATAGGTCACTCCCGCCTTACGTTCAATACCTTGAAACACTTCATCACTACCGGCCATTTGCGGTACCCATTTGGGGTTCACAAAACTACCCGCTTCGATGTAGCTGAGTCCGGTATCCGCCAGCCGATGGATCAACTCAATCTTCACCTCAGTACTGATCGGTTGCGGCTCGTTTTGCAGGCCATCACGAGGGCCAACTTCAACGATTTTGACTTTTTTCGGTAAGGTCATGGCTTTACTCGGACAATGAGACACAAAACATCTATTGGTTTGTATAGTTTACGTTACTTTTTATGCACGGGGATTGGAAGGTGACGGCAAGGTTGATTCGTTAATATGATGTGGGAAATCACATCTAGCGCCACTTACATCTTATTAAAACCTCCTAGATCAGCGGCCATGGTCTTCATAACACCTTTAAATAGGTTGTAACCCCTTGTTATTTAACGAAACAGCTTTATGATAAGGGGAAACGGAATTTAAAAATAAAATTAAGGAAGATCGCTATATGTCAGCCAGAAAAATCCACACCCCCTACCAACACACTGTTTTTTATAGAAAAAATAGCGGAAGCTCTATTTGTCATCCTGAGATAGGGTGCCAAAGTGATATAGTGCCCCAGTCTTTATAATTCACTGTTAAGTGTAAATTATGAATCAGATATCCCTAACTCTTTTTAGAATTGCCAGTATATTTCTTATAACTAAAGGAATGTCCGGACTACTTGAAGTTTTCATTTTCAGTAGCTCTGTACCCCCTGACTTGCAACAATCATTACCCCCAGCAATGTATTTTGCAAAGATTTTACCAATTCTTATTGGTGCGTTGGTTTGGCTTGTTAGCCCAAATTTAGCAAAATATCCTCAAGGCCAAGAAAGCTTATCAAGTGAAGCCACAATTACCATTGGTACTTTTTTATTGGGTTTATATCTGATCGGCAACAACTTGCCTGAAGTAGTAGTGCAATATACGAAGTACAAACAATTTACGTCTATCGGGCAGGTAGGCAGTATGTTTGCGACAGGGCAACTTGTTATGTTTAAAGTTCTAGTGGGCAAAGTAATCGTTGGCCTGTTATTTGTAATTTTATCTACTGGCATTGGTCGTATTTATAAGATGGTTAGGCAATTTGGCGCCTAATACACTTAACAAAAAAGTGGTGCGGGACAAAATTCTGCGCATTTCGCCCCACACTTAAGCGTTATGTGTCAAAAGATCTAGATGGAGTGAAATTTAGACATGATTATTAGAGTTCTAGGCACACTCACAGGACTATTCTTTATCATCATGTCTGGATTCATGATTTATATTGGTCAAGATACTCTGACTTCGCATTTATCAGGTTTGTTTCTTGGCGTCATATTCATAGCCTATGGAGTAGGCGGGAAAAAAGCCTTATCAACAATACTTCCCGGATTGGCTAAAAATAAAATTGGCAAATAAAACACATGACAAGTCGCTCAAGTTTACTCTGCCAGCTAAAGCTGGCTCCGCGGGACTGCCGTTTCACGCCAGCCCCTTAGCAAGGCGTTAACTGTCTCAATCTAGCAATGGAGTAAAGCATAATTGAAAGGGTTTCAATTAAGAACAAGAGTTCTCAGTCTGAGATATGACCTTGAACCGGATAGCTTTGATTTATTCCAGAATAATGACACGACAATTGTTATTTCTGATGTAGAGAAAAATAGTTTTATGCTATCTCTGAAAGCTATAGAGGGAGAGGTTCCAGGAGAAAAGTTTTTTGGCAAAGCTCATGACGTCTTTGGTCATTTCATTATGGCGCTTAATATCGCTTCTCTTGGTCATTTCACATGGGACTTTCAACTAGTCCAACCGGTGCCTTATATCTTAGACTCTTTTGACGACAACAAATCTCAGTTCCTCTTTGGCAATAAAGTAGAAATCACAAAAGAAGATGATATATTGAAATTTGACAAAAATTTTGCTTGGAGCACTTTGCAATTAATCATGATACTAAAAAAAGAAGAGGATACCGTTGTTAAAGATGAATATCTTAAGGGTATCTACAATACACACCATAAATTTTTCAATATAGACTTTACGAATGAGGCCTTTGTTAATTTCTATAAAGCCTTTGAATATTTTTGTACAAACAGAATTTTAGGACTGAAGAAGCTAAGTAACGAGAAAAAACAATTACGAGGTGTTTTAAAGGATTTTGGCTTTGAGGAAGAAATTCTTGAGGATTTTGACAAGATATATATAGCAAGATCTAGCAAAGTAATGCATGCCCAACGGAGCATAGAAACATGTGATAAAGAGCTTTTAGAAAAGCTAAAAATATTCTTAGACGCCCTTATGCATAAGTACTACAAACCGCTATGGGAAAAAGTGCTAAGCAACAGTTAACAACATACTCAACCCGACGCCGGAAAGCAGAGGGTAAAGGGGACGCATTTATTTTTAACGGAGACTGTTGGGTGCATCAGCTCGATGAACACTGAAACAGGTACGTATTCTTACTTGTTTCCGCCACCTTCGCTGCCCCCCTCCCCCCTCCGGTCACGCAAGCCTCATATCGCCTCTCTATATAACCGCCATTTTTTATCCCAAAACAGTCCAAGCATTGCCTGATGGTAAGCCCTGACAGGACTTATTATTAGAGGGTGAGTGTTACCTACAAGAGGATAAAGCGATGAGCATTTCAGCTCGTATTACTAGCTATCTGGACGAACAAGACATCAAATACGATACCATCAACCATCTCCATACCAACACTGCGGCTGGTACGGCTTTGACAGCCCATATCCCGCCGAATTCTATGGCGAAAGCCGTTGTGCTGGAGGATCACGACAGCCGCCATCTTATGGCAATACTGCCTGCGGACCATAAGGTCAGCTTGCACAAGTTGAACGACACGCTGGGGCTAGATCTACATTTAGTCGATGAAGAACAGGTGTACCACATGTTCAGTGATTGTGATCAGGGTGCAGTGCCAGGAATTGGTCAGGCCTACAACATGAATTCGATTTATGATGAGGCTCTGGATCAACTGGATGATGTCTATTTTGAAGCCGGTGACCATGAAACGTTGATTCACCTGAATAAAGCTCAGTTTGGTAAATTAATGAGTAATTCCAAACACAGCCGATTTAGTAGCGAGATCTATTATTAATCACCTTGCTCTATTCAGATTTAGGTTTATTTTATGGAGTGATTCACCTGATGTCGGTGAGGGGTTATTTTGTGTCTGTTTAAAGGGGTGCAAGGGTGGTGGTGAACTGTGAAAGTGATGAACGGATCAAATGTTAACCCGCACCCCAACCACGCTGTTTACTTGAGTTCGTAACACTCACCTCTCACTTCTCAATCTCTCACTTCTCAACCTGACGCTACGCAGCGTCAACCACGAACTCATACTCGCCACCACGTAGGGCACACAATAAGTCAGTGATATTTTCATATAGCTCAGCTTATCGCCTGACAATATCGCATCACCCTGGTTGATCAGGTTTAATAATGTCCCGACGACCAGAGCAATAATTAAGACGTGTTTTTGTAGAAAATAATTCACTAGGCCGTCGCACGCTGACCAAACAGTAATTTTTTTCCTTCCTCGGTGACGGCGGGTCGATTCGACCAGGGTTCTGCTTTTTTATACGCTGAAATGATTGCTGTTCTCTCGGCCATTACTTCTATCCCTCGAGCCACATTCGGAAAGTTTTTTAGTTCCTGTTGCTGTGATTCATGTAGTACCACCCAGGGGTAGATTGCCATATCCGCAATGGAATAATCACCAGCGACCCACTCATTCCCTGCAAGCTGCTTATCGAGCACGCCGTACAACCGATTGGTTTCATTGACGTAGCGATCCATAGCATAGGGAATACGCTCGGGCGCATACTGTACAAAATGGTGATTTTGTCCGGCCATAGGCCCTAAACCGCCCATTTGCCACATTAACCATTCATGCACAGTTTTACGCGCCCGCATTTCCTGGGGTAAAAATCGACCGTATTTTTCTGCCAGGTAAATCAAAATGGCACCGGACTCAAATACGGTGAGCGACTCTCCGCCATCCACTGGTGCGTGATCGATAATCGCCGGCATTCGGTTGTTGGGGGAGATGGCCAGAAATCCTGGTTTGAATTGATCTCCAGCACTAATGTCTACCGGTGTGATCGCATAATCCAACCCGGCTTCTTCCAGAAATATGGTGATTTTGTGGCCATTAGGTGTTGGCCAAAAATAAAGGTCTATCATTGTGAAGTTACCTCCCTGGGCAAGTATTTACTGCTATTAATCAAAACTATATTTAAGGCTTGGTTAACAGCCGAACCCTATGCATCAGCATAATTTTGTGGAAACATCGCTCGGTTCGTTTCCTCATCCAACTCTGTTTTAAATTCGATATTCTTAGCTGTCTCTCTCACACGAGCTACAGCGGGACGTGCATCAATCGTCTCAAACCAGCGCTTCAAATTAGGATACGGGCTTAGACCGTCTTCCCCGAATATAAAGGTGGCTTTGTCAATCCAGCCCCAGGCGGATATATCAACAATCGTCAAAGTGTCACCTACTATGTAGTCGCGCCCCTCAAGCTGTTGATCCAATACCTGATAGTGCCGTTGTACTTCACGGAGATAGCGGTTGATGGCGTAATCCAGCTTTTCTGGTGCCATATGTTTGAAATGTATGGCTTGCCCGGAATAGGGGCCAATACCCGTACCAACAAACATCATCCATGAAAGCAGATCTGCTCGATTTTCTGGCGCTCCTCCCAACTTTCCGGTTTTCTCCGACAAATACAAAAGGATGGCATTGGAATCAAACACCCGTACGCCGTTGTCTTCGATGGCCGGCGTCTTGGCATTCGGGTTAATCGCAACGTAGTCCGGCGAGTGCTGTTCACCCTTAAAGATGTCCACAGGAATTAACTCGTAAGGAAGCCCGGTTTCTTCCAGAAAAAGTGCCACTTTCATGGGGTTGGGTGCACCGTGGAAATAAAATTTCAACATTTTCTGCTCCAGTTTTGTCTCGACAGGTTGATGGCCTGGCTATCTATAGACGGCTGATAGACAGCGGCAACACTTTGGCGATTGAGCAATGTAAAACAGGAACACCTCAATCTTGAACCAATTAGTTCAGCAATATTGAACCGATTGGTTTAAGATGTCAACATTCTATTTATTAACGTGTGAGAGACTCTGCCATGAGCGGACGCAAACAGTTCAACGAAGACGATGCTCTGAATGCCGCTATGAAGGTATTCTGGAGTCAGGGTTATGAAGCGACATCGCTGTCGGATCTTGAAACCGCAACTGGACTTAATAAATCCAGTATTTACAACACCTTCCAAAGTAAGGAAATTTTATTTAACCGCTGCCTGGAGCGCTTCATAGAAGAGTATGGCAAAGAGGCAATAGCCCGGCTTGATCACCCTGATTTCAACGCTGCAATAACTGGTTTTTTTGATCAACTGTATAAGGCTTACGACAACCCGGATTTACCTACAGGCTGCCTCGCAACTATGGCAACCATGGAGGTGGGTGGCACTGACAATCGAGCATCAGACCTGGTCATTGAACTAATGGAAAGGATGCGCACCCGTTTTGAGCAGCGCTGTAAACAAGCAGTTGACGATGAGCAACTCAGCGCCAATAGTGACTGCGCGGCTTTGGCCGCAATGATCCTCTCAATGACAAGGGGGATCGCCGTATTGAACCGAGGATACGGTGATATGGATATTGCACGACAGGCCATTAAAGGGATGCTCTATGCGATTTTACCGCCCACACCATAGCGGCATAAGAGCCCACGGCATCAAAGAAAGAATGAGCTAAGGAGGTCGGTAACATCTAAGACTGATTATCGTCCCACTACCTCCAAATAATTAATATCAATCATCACCTGAACAATGAATACAAAAATAGAGCGTTACCCGCCCAGCGATGACAATGCACTGGTGATAAAGCCCATTCGTCTAAGTTAGTTTATTTAATAACAATGGGATTTACCGGCGCACCTGTTCCACCTTTCATTTTCAGTGGCGCTGCACTGAAGAAGAAACTGTATCGACCATCTTTGGCGCTGGAAGCTGCCAAATCATCCAGCCAGTAAATTTCACTCAGGACGATGCCGAGGTCTCTAATTAAGGCGCCGTGCAATGGAATGAGGAATGTCTCGCCATTAATGGTTTGCAACGCTTTTTCAATGGCGAGGTTATCTGAAGTGATCACTGGAATTTCCATTTCATCTAACCAGTTAACCAATTCTTTGCTGTAACACAAACCGGGTTCGGTTAAAGCATTCCAGTTGTCGTGGTCTTTTTCATCGTAAAAACGACCCATGGAACCGGTACGAATTAAGAGAATGTCACGTTTTTCTATGACAACATTCTGAGCTACTGCGGTTTTTTTCAGATCAGGTAAGTTAATGCAAGTATTCGGTGCCAAGCGACCGTTCTTATCACCCAGCAACTTACCCACATCCAACAACACACCACGACCCACCATGGCTTTCTCACCAATCTGGCCAATGTCCACAAAGCTATGGCCATGTATGGTCGTATCAGCGGATTTGCCATTGTAGACTTCGTTGTTGTACCAGGCGTGACCTAGAGCATCCACATGAGTCGTCCCTTGCAGATACATAAACACCGCATCATCCGAATATTTCATGCCACCGGACAGTCGATCAATTTTTCCTGAAGAGTAAACGCTCTGATCCTGTGACATAAAGTGCTGTACGGGTACTCGTCCGGGGAATACCGGGCCAACACCATGGGTCATGGGTATTTGCAGAGTGAACCGCTCACCTGTTTTTATGGTGGAAATACCACGCAACACCTGGGCATTATCTAAATAATTTAATGCGCCGACTTGATCTTCCGTACCCCACTTTCCCCAGTTTTTGGGTGCATCTTTTTGTAATTTATCCATACCGGATAGGTCATCAGCAATGGTAAGAACAGAGAACAGACTTAATCCCATTGCCAGAAAAATACTGTATGCAATTTTGTATTTACTCATCGAGGAAAAATTAAACATCACCAATCCCTTTCTATTATTGTTATTTATCACTAATGCTATAACACCGATATTTCAGTTCGGTGTATTCATCGATACCAAAATGTGAACCTTCACGACCCATACCGCTGGCTTTGACACCACCAAAAGGAGCTACTGCCGTTGAGATAAGGCCAGTATTAATGCCGACCATACCGTATTCCAGTGCTTCCGAAACACGGGTGACCACATTGATATTATTGGCAAACAAATAGGCCGCCAATCCAAATTCAGTATTGTTTGCCTGTGTAATAACCTGCTCTTCACTCTCGAAACTAAACAAAGGCGCCATAGGACCAAAGGTTTCTTGTTGGGCACACAACATATCTTCGCTGGCATTAATGAACACCGTGGGCTCAAACCATGTACCACCGAGTGCATGGCGTTTACCCCCAGTAATGACTTCACCGCCTTTTTCTATACCATCAGTAAGCTGTTGTTCTACTTTTTGCACCGCACTTTCACTGATCAAGGGGCCAATATCGATATTGGGCTCTGTCCCCACACCCACTGTTAATTCGGCCACACGTGTGGCTAATAATTGTGAGAATTTTTGGTAAATGCCTTGCTGTACATAAATACGGTTGGCACAGATACAGGTTTGACCGGCATTACGAAATTTACTTTTTATCAGTTCATCAACGGCGAGATTAATGTCTGCATCGTCAAAGACAATAAAAGGCGCATTACCGCCGAGTTCAAGAGAGATTTTTTTAACCGTCGGTGCACAGTCAGCCATTAACTTTGAACCAACCGGTGTAGAGCCGGTAAAGCTCAGTTTTCGGACAACCGGGCTTGCTGTAAGCGCTTTGCCAATAGGCTCAGCATTTCCAGTAATTACATTTAATACCCCGTCAGGAATACCTGCCTGTTGAGCCAGCGCAGCCAATGCAAGGGCTGTTAATGGTGTTTCTAGAGCAGGTTTGACGATAATGGTGCAACCGGCAGCCAGTGCTGGCGCTACTTTTCGGGTGATCGTCGCAGCGGGAAAATTCCAAGGGGTAATGGCAGCACACACACCTACGGGTTCACGGGATACCACAATGCGTTTGTCTCGGTCATGCCCTGGAATTGTCTGCCCATAGATACGCTTGGCCTCTTCGGCAAACCACTCGACATAGCTGGCGGCATAATTAATCTCACCTACAGCTTCAGCCATGGGCTTGCCTTGTTCGAGAGACATTAAATAAGCCAGTTGTTCACTATTCTTTATCAGCAACTGGTACCAGGCTTTCAGATAACTGGCTCGCTCGTGAGCAGCCAGAGCACGCCAGCCGGGTAATGCAGCAGCGGCAGCCGTAATGGCTTGCTGTGTTTCTTGCTCGGCAAATAGAGGTACTTTCGTTAACACCTCACCACTGGCGGGATTTAATACCTCTACTGACTGACCATTTTCAAGCCATTCCCCACCGACAAAACATTGGCTTTTGAAAAAATTAAATGCTTGATAATCCATGTTAATTCCTCGTGATGCTTCGGCTTGGTTGATTGGCTTGTTGGTTGTTAGCTTCATCCATTGCTTTTGTCCCGAGCTGAATCATCTTTCTTAATATCTTTTGTAAAGGTCTGATCTATTTCACCTACAAAGAAGTTTTTACCATAAATAAGTGCTGTGAGTATCACCCCGATAGCAAAGGCCCACGCTGCACCTTTAATTACTAATACGGCTGCAATCACACCAGCGATACCTAAGTCACGTTGACTTCGGGCTTCCATAATACCTATTCGAACACTGACAAAACCTTGGATTAATAGTGTCAGTGCCAGGGCGATGCCTAAAATGGGTTTTACCAAGCTGACAATGGGCAAGAGTAGCAAGCCGGTATTAGTGCCCCAGCGAAAAGAGCCTGACCCACCAAAAATAGAGTCCATGGCCTCTTTACCCTGTTTGTAGCGCTCCACAACCACTACATGCATAGCTGCCCATAATGGCCCGCACATCACCACGTCTGGGCCAAAAATACTCATTATAAAGTTACGACCGCCAAAAATTATATGCGCACGATTGGGGTCGTAATCAATTTTTTCATCCGCACGAATGACATCGGCCTCAGCCAATATCGCCTTACTTTGCAGTACATCACCAAACAATACGATATAGGCAGCCAGTACCGTAGGTAGTGCTGTGAGGAACATGGTGAACGGTGGAATGCCGACACCAAAAATAGTGTATTCACTAAACATTAGAGCAAAATCTGGTTGGGTGAAACCCCAACTAATATCCGGCCATGAGGCTTCATGGGCTAAGGGTGCGATAATTATAGCCAAAACAATGATAGGGAATATTCCCAGTTTTCCGACGGTTGCCCATAACTTTCCACGCTGACGTAATTGAGAAAAATGGCGAGAAAAAATCAAATAAAAGGCAATACCAACGGCGATACTAATAGTAACTGGGTACTGATCAAAACGACCGCCTTCTTTAAATACAATGGCAATAGCGGCAATACCCGCACCCAAAATAACGCCTGATTTAATGGCTGCGGGAATCATATGAACTACTTTAGATGCCAAGTGTGTCTGGCCTAACACCAAGGACAAAAAGCCCAGCATCATTTGAAAAGAGATAAGGGCATGTACTCTATCAACCCCCATATCATAGGTTTGCACATACGCCATCACTAACGGAATCGCGGGTGTTATCCAGCCAGGAACAACGGGGTCGCCTAAAATATGATGTAACAAATATAAAAAGCCATTGATCATAACGATGGCAATGGCTGCTTCAAAAGGCATGCCCAGTAACTCGACCATTAAAGGAATTGCGGCCAGGTCAACGGCACACATCAATAGCCCCTGAAAGTAATCGGGAAGCTCAAAACGATAATGCAGAAAAGGCAGTCTTACTTTAAAGGGGCCGAGCGCGTAATACGGTGTTTCGTCTCCGTAAGGGCGATTTTTCCAGGCACTCATAACTACTCTCTATTTTTTATTGTTTGCTTATTTTATTACGGTATTAAAAGGCTGCTTGATAAATGGCCGTAATATCCCCCAGGGTCAACGCTCTCGGATTGTTACGCAACAACCGTTTAACGTTAAAGGCCTCTTCTGCCATTTGATTAATATCACCCTTGGGAATATTCAGTTCACTGAGGTTTTTGGGTATCTCTACGTCATGACACAGTTTGCGTAAACGGCTCGTCACTTGATCAGCAGCCTGTTGTTTGGTCAGGGTGTGGACAGGCTCCCCAAAGGCCTGGGCAATATCGTAAAAGCGCTCCAGACAAACTGGTTTGTTATATTCCATCACATAGGGCAGTAACAACGCATTACTGACGCCATGAGGGATGTGATAGCGGCCTCCCAACGGGTAAGCCAGCGCATGAACGGCCCCGACCCCTGCATTGCCAAAAGCCAGCCCTGCCAACAAACTCCCCGTTGCCATATCTTCTCTGGCTTGATGGTTTTGCGGCTCGGAATATGCTTTAGGTAGCGCATGGATAATTAGTGTCATTGCTTTGATTGCCAAAGCATCGGTTATGGGGCTGGAAAAGTTCGACAAATACGCTTCAACTGCGTGCACTAATGCATCCACACCACTGGCGGCTGTCACACCACGAGGGCAACTAAGGGTCATTTCCGGGCTGACGATAGCAACATCTGGCAGCAGAAAATCACTCACAATACCACGTTTAATCTGTGCCTCTGGATCAGATAAAATGGCAATATTAGTGACTTCCGAGCCCGTACCCGCGGTGGTCGGTATCGCGATTAAAGGTATGCTGCGCTGGCTTACCGCATGCTCACCAAATAAGCTTTCCAGGTCACCAGTATGTTCAGCCATAACCGCCACGCATTTGGCCGTATCCATAGCGCTACCACCACCCACGGCCACTACACCATCGTGACGTCCTTGTTGAAATGCATCAACACAGGCCTGAACAACAGATACCTCTGGCTCGGGTGAGATATTGTCGTAAATTGCATAGCTATTTTCAGACAGTTGATCCGTGATAATAGCTAATGTGCCAGAGTTGCTAACACCCTTGTCCGTCACAATAAAAGGATTCTCAACGCCCAGCTTGCTTAACTGTTCTGCTAGCTCTTGAGCGGCACCTTTACCGGTGATCAGCTGATGGGCAGACTTAAAACTGGACACACTCATGGACAATTACCTTTTTTAGAAATATCGATGACTAAACATTGATTATTCAATACGGGTTACTAGTAATGAAATATAGCATTAGCGCTATTCATATCGAAAAGTTTATTTAAGAGAAGGTTCGAATTACGACGCGTCATACTGGAAGCACAGCAGGTATTTTAAAGATATCGGTAATTAAACTGTCTGTTTTATTGGGGCAGGCTCATTCTTGTTGAAGAACCCTATTAGAAGAAGTAAAACTTATTCAGAAAAATCTGCCTTGTCCAAAAAACCGCTCCATGCAAACCAATAGGCAAGGTGGCCTGGCAGTCGAGCCAAACCAAAACCCTCGGGCCCTATCAACGCTGACTCAGTCACCTGCCATATTTGTCCATCGTGTTTTACTGTATTTAAACCTTTTCCAACTTGTTCAAATTTTTTACCCGCAGAACGATAGGCACGCACAGTTCTACTCTCCGCATCACCAATCAAAACTAAATCCACCACACCCACGCGATCATTAATCACTTTGCCACCTTTAAAGGTTTTCAATGGCCAAGCTTTTTCTGCACCGGTAATGCGAAGACCAAACACCTTATCTTTTGGGTTAAGGCGTTTGTCATTTGTTAGCGCAGGAAACATTAAATTGGGACTATTGAAATAACGGCTATAGGCTTTACCAGGGCTATAGTCCCGAGTATATCCAGTATCAGCAGAAAGCACTTTTGTCTTTGGGTGCTGCTTTTTCCATTGACCCCATGTCGTCGTCACCACTGGAAGTATTTTTAATTCAATACCAGACCCAGTTAGCTCACCGACCACTGGACGACCAGTGAATTGATTCCATAGCGACAGAGTTTGTTGATCGTACATTAGCTTATTTGAACGATATAAAAAACCGGAAGAACCAAAAACAAAGGGCTTTTCTCGGCCTTCTACACGACCATCGTATAAAATACCTGAACCACACAGTGTGCAATAGGCCAGTGAAACAGGAACACCGCCTATCACGTCATTGAACATTTCGTGCCAATCCATAATGCGGTATGGATAGGCACGAATATCGCCATTAATTTCGACACCAAAAACAAGGTCAGAATCATTAAGGTATTTCGCTTCCCTGGCACCAACGAAAGTTGGATTAGTTAATGCGGGAATACCATCTTTTTGTACGCCACCCCAAACAATTTCTTCTATTCGTATTTCATGCTTAACATCAGGATAGATAAACCCTGTAAACGCCGGATCAATGTTGGCAAATAGTTGTGATTCAAACGTGGTAAAACCCTGAAAAGGTTTTATTTCGGGGTGAGCTTGCAACCACAGCATCCAATCAGACCAAGCTGCGCTATGATCCTCACCCGTTAGCGTTGTAAGCAGCTCAGCAATATGTCCTTGTTGGTCCCCAGTAAACCTCATTGCCTTAATTAACCCCGCCACTACGTCAGGGTTATTACGCTCACGCAACCACCTCAGTGCTTTATCTTGGTCGGTGGCGTTTGAAAACAACAACTGCAGTTGCTTAACTACTTGTTCATCTTGGGCGCTATTTTCTTGTGTATTTTGCTGCGTGCTTTCCTGATCACGATCAGCCACTGCAACATAACTGTAGAGCAATGTCAGAAAGAAAATAACAGCATATTGTATAAATTCTTTTAGTCCTATTTTCTTCATCTCTTAACCTTTTATTTTCATACAGGTCATTATTGTTTTTTTAATCTCAGCCAGTGTTTATTTGCACGCGCTATATTCAGTTCAATATTTTTTAACCATGTCGTTTTTACAGATTGGGAATAATTTAAATAGAGCTTCCCGTTATAGACAGTCCAGGCATTCGGGTCTGTCGGTGCTAATGAGCCTTTACTGGCAGCATAGGCACAGAAACCACCATATTGAGGTGCATAATTCTCGGGGGATGCTTGAAATTTGTTACGATTTTCTTCGCTTGAAAAGTGCCAATCAGTATTATTCCAATGGTAACTGTAATCAGCTTTTCCTTTTTGAGCTTTAGATTTGATGTGGTAAGCAACCACGTCATAACCCTGAACAGCAACGCCACCAGGGCTATAAACCGCTTCATTCGCTAAAGCTGATTGAAGACCAAACAGCACAAGAAAAAAACCACACCATATTTTTTGCATTCATTAACAACTCTAATTTATTTACATAGGGAATTAGAGTAGTTAACAAGAAATAGTTCAGGATTGATTTATTGGATACGAAAACCATGAAAGAAAGAGATTAATGATTACCCTTTGAAACTATTTTTATTAGGTGGTTATCCACCCGTCACATTCATTAATCGCACTACCTGTGGTTTGTCGTCATCATAGAAATAGTGCCGCTCTGGTTTGTGGGCCATGGATTCTACAATGGTGGCTTTAAGAATATCTATATCGCCGGGATTACGACGCATCACGGCTTTGAGGTCTACGGAGTTTTCATTGCCCAAGCAGAGCAATAATCGCCCTTCACTCGTCACACGTACCCGGTTACAGGTATCACAGAAGTTGTGACTGTGTGGCGAAATAAACCCAATACGAATATCGCTGCCTGCTATGCGGTGATAACGGGAGGGACCTGCAGTGGTTTCGGTACTGGGAATCATTAAATACGTTGTACTGATAATATCTTTGATCTCTTCGCTGGTGACCATGGTTTTCTGTCTGTCGCGGCCACCAATGTCGCCCATGGGCATTTCTTCGATAAAGCTAATATCCAGTCCTTTCTCTAGGGCAAAGTTTACCAGTGGAATAATTTCATCATCATTATTACCGCGAACAATCACACTATTGAGTTTGATTCTTTTGATTCCGGCCGCTTGAGCCGCTTCGATACCGGCTAATACTCTTTCCAGCTTGCCAGTACGGGTAATGGCGGCAAAACGCTCGGGGCATAAAGAATCGATGCTGATGTTAATGCGGGAAACCCCAGCATCGGCTAGCTGTGGCGCCATTTTTTCCAGCTGAGAACCGTTGGTGGTGAGGAGTAGTTCATCCAGACCATCCAGGCTACCCAGATCACTGATCAGTGACTGTACGTTCTTCCGCACCAGCGGTTCACCACCAGTGAGACGAATTTTATTCACCCCCAGCGCCACAAATGCCTTGCTGAGAAAAGCCATTTCTTCGAGTGTCAGCAACTGCTGACGAGGCAAAAAGGTCATGTCCTCAGACATACAGTAGATACAACGGAAATCACAACGGTCTGTCACCGACAGCCGGAGGTAATTAACTATTCGCCCAAATTTATCTGTTAGCGGCGGTAACTCAGTTTGTGACATTTAAGTGACCCATTTCTTGCTGACTACACAGTGCGAGAGTAGTTCTTGATCTGTCATTTTACAAACACATCTCAACTGAGTGCTAGTTTAAATGTTGAGCCTTAATATTCGTTGACCAAGGTCAAGACTCTTTCGTGAAAGACCTGCTAATTTTACTCCGAAGCGTAGAAAAACTCTTCAAAAACAAATAGTTACCACTAAAGTGGCATTCATCCTACCACTTTAGTGGTAACTCAAACGATTTACTACGTATTGGGGAATACACACATGAAATATGCTGTTGCAAAAGGGCCAAAATCTAAACTAGCCGTAGCAATTGCCGCGGTCGTTCTTGGTTTTGCGGGCCAAACATTCGCTGATGAAGCATTAACTCTGGAAGATGCCCTGAAAGGGGGCAAGGCTGACTTTAATTTTCGTTATCGTTTCGAAAATGTCGATGATGACGGACGAGACAAAGAAGGCCATGCTTCAACGCTGAAATCTCGTTTCAACTATACAACTCAGACCTACAAAGACTTTCAGGTTCAGCTTGAAGTTGACAATGTCTCACGTATTGGCAGCGATAATTACGATGACCTCCATAACAGTAACACTGACCGCGGGATTGTGGCCGATACAGACGGCACCGCTTTCAAC
>DRHD01000168.1 GCA_011049795.1 Porticoccus sp. | reverse complement strand
GAAGTGGAAAAGACGGTCGTGGAAGGGGCCGGAGCGGTTGGGCTGGCCGCAATGATGAGTAATCGTGACCGGTTCGCAGGTCGCAAGGTGGGTTTGATCCTTTCCGGCGGGAATATAGACATGCTGATCCTTTCATCGGTCATCCAGCGCGGCCTGGTGCGATCCGGGCGATTGGTGCGGCTCAATGTTGAGGTGAGGGATGTTCCCGGGGCGCTGGCTGAAATCACGCGACTGCTGGGTGCCGGTGATGCGAACATCATCGAGGTTAAACACCAGCGAGCGTTTACGAACCTGCCTTTGCAATCGGCTGAAGTGGAGTTTGTGCTCCAGACACGCGGCCTTGAACACTTAAAGCAGGTTATCGGTGAGCTGTCTTTGGCCGGATACAATGTCCGTCTGCTCAACGAAGACAAAGAAACTCCCTTGGGCTGAGGGAGGTCTTAACTAGTGCCCATCCATAAATGCATTTGAGCACTGTGCAGTTTTCAATTCATAAATGAGGGATTTTTTCGATGAGCAAGGCCGCACAAGGGTTTTCGCCCGAGGCGTACTTTAGTACGTCGAGTGCGGAAAACCGCGGAGAACGCCGCTCATCGGAAAAATAACCATTTATGGATGGAAACTAACTAATTGAGCCGAAGTTCGAATCGCTGTTCGTTGACTTCCGTACCCCACTGGAGCCCTCTGTTTTCTTCCACAAGTTTAAAGCCGGCTTTTTCGTAAAGATGTTTGGCTGCGTCCAGCCCCTCAAAGGTCCAGAGGTATACCCTTTTGTAGCCTTTGTCGTTGCAGAAATCGATAGCAGTTTTAATGAGTCGGTTGCCGATACCTTTTCCGCGCAAAGTATCTGACATGATGAACCACCGCAGGTGTGCTCCTTTGCCTGCGGAGTGGATACCGTCGATTGTCAGGGAGCCTTCAACACGATCATCCAGCAATGCGGTCTAGAAACCGTCACGCTTTTGGTCGTATCGGCTGAGGAACCCTGAAAGTTCGGTGGCTACCTTTGCTTCGAAAAAGTGTCCTAAGCCCCAGTGGGCGTGATAATAGGTACCATGAAGCTCGGCAACCCTACCGATCGATCCGGGAATATAACCCTTTGCTATCTTAACGTTTGACATGCAATGCCTCCCAATTATTCCGGCTCGGCTTGGTAAAGGGGTCAAAATTACTAATTTATAATTACCCTTAGCGAGTTACCATGTATGGCGGAAAAAAATATAACAACTTCTTAAAATTGAAATGTTTGGTTAAGCAATGTGATATTTGCCTATCCAAACCATGTGTGTTAAACTCTATTTATTATTTACTTTTTCAGCATAGCAATCATATTTAAAAAATGCGCAAGTATTCAGGGTTTACACTTTTAGAATTGTTAGTGGTTATTTCCATATTAGCCGTATTGGCGGCTATCACCATACCTGGTTATTTTTATATGATGCCGAAAATTCGATTAAACGGGGCGGCCTTTCAGCTAATGGAGGATTTGATGGTGGCAAGAATGCAGGCCACCACCCAGAACAATTACTTTAAAGTGTTTTTTTTAGACAACCATCGCTATAAGATTTTGGACGATGATAATAACAACGGGAATGAAGATAGCGGTGAGCAGCAAGAAACAATGGATATTCAAACCAGGTATTCCGGTGTAACCTTAAGTTCCGCTAATGACCCCGTATTTTTGCCCAGAGGAACGGTGTTCAATTCTCCTCTTACCATTACCCTGCAAAATTCGAGCGGATCTAAAAGCGTTTCAATTAATATTGCCGGTCGTATAAAAATAAATTAATATGTTATGAAAAGAATTGGAATAGACAACTACAACGGCTTCTCTTTAATTGAGGTTTTGGTTGCCATAACTATTTTGTGTGTTGGGCTACTGGGAATGGTAGGCCTGACCGTAGGTATTATCAATAGTAATAAGGTCAGCAACAATATTACTACAGCTACGATCCTGGCCCAAAATATGATGGAAGACATGCAGCGGCTCGGCTATTCCGGCATATCCTCATCAGATATAACAACCACAGAAGACTATAATTCGATTTCAGATTTTCCTATTTTTAAAAGAATTACAAAGATAGATGTTGACGCACCGGTTGCTGATTTAAAAACAATCACCGTCACGGTTAATTGGTATTATTACGGCAAGATTTCTTCGATCATTTTAAAAACATTCCTTCAAAAATAGAGCAAATGAGCCGGTCAAAACAAAAAAACGAACTCGGATTTACTCTGCTGGAATTATTGATCGCCATGGCCATCTCTTTAATTATTTTAGGTGCGTTAACGAGTACATTTATTATTCAGCGCAAAACATATGCCGTGCAGGAACAGATTACCGAGATGGTGCAGATCGCAAGGGCCGCCACAGACATGATTAACCGTGAGGTCAAGATGGCGGGGTATGACCCCGCGGGTGCCGGTATTGTCGGGATTCCGTATAGCGCTTCGCAACTGCAAATAACTACAGACCTTAATGGCGACGGATCTGCTGCGGGCACCAATGAAAATATCATCTATACCTTCGACTCTGTAAATAACCAGATTAAAAGGGATACAGGCAGCGGCCCCCAAACATTCGCTGAAAATATTCAAACATTTGCCTTTGACTACTTGAACAGCGCCGGTACTCCCACAACCCTAACTGCGGAAATACGCCAAATATGGCTTACGATCACAGCTTTAACCAGCAAGCCGGATTCTGATTATAAGGATAATGGCGGCTATCGTACCAAGACGTTGATATCGCATGTCACACCGCATAATTTGTAAAGGAGATCGAGGCATTAATGGTGGGCATACTTAAAAACGAGAAAGGATTGGTTTTGCCGATCGGTCTTATGCTTTTGGCTATTATGGTTATATTGAGTACCACTGCAGTTGTAGTAACAACAACGGATTTGAAGATCGGGACCAATTTCAAATACAGTGTACAATCGCTATATTATGCTGAGGCAGGCATCAACGAGGCTTTGCACAGGATGGATCTGATGTATAGTGATAGTGATTTTATCGGAGAGGTTCCTGGCACTACACCGACACCGTCATGGAATAGAAATATCATTGTAAGTTCATCCGCCGTCCTGCCAAATGTAGCCACCGTCCAGCCCATTGACGGCAATGAACTGCATTATTCGGTTGATATTCGCTATAAAATAGAAGACGCACAGTTCAATAACGGTGTTGACGATAACGAAGTGGTCCTTTACGGTCAAGATTTTGGCTATGGAACTGATGCCCCGGTTACAGGGACGTATCCGGTAAAAACTGTCACTTCAACCGGCATCACCGGCAGCGGTTCAAAAATCATATCCGTCGAGGTTGCCAGGTTTCCAATCAATATCAGCGCTACATCCGCCCTTGCTGCTGACAGCAATCCCCTGCTAGGCGGTTCGACATTTTTTAGCGGCTTGAATCATGATGTGAGTACGACCTCTGCTGATAGTGCCAAGAGTACAATTGATATTGATGGAAACATTCTGACCCTTCGCGGCAACGGCATAGACAACCATGGGGGTAAGGAAAGACACGCTGTTTCCGGTAATGTTAACGATTCTGATATTTTATTGGCGCCGGGTGAAAATGAAGACACCGCTGATACAAACCCAAGATTGGATGAAGTCGACATTCCCTACGGGGCTAAAATCAAAGGCGACTCCAGCACCTATTTGCCGGGTTGCCTCCTTTTACTGCCATCGCTCCCAGCAACCAGGATTGAGCGCCCAATTCAACTTGCCCTTCAACAAAGATGAGCCCTTTAAAGTTTAAATTATTAGCTTTCAAATCGCCCTTAATGTACATCAGCCCCCAACCGTTAGCAGCGGTCGAAAATTTGACCTGCGGGCCCCCCGGAACATTAGCAATATATGTAATTCCCTCCGGCGCCACGTTTAATTTCAAGTTGCTCCCGCTTAGTG
>DRHD01000167.1 GCA_011049795.1 Porticoccus sp. | reverse complement strand
GCCTCGGACCAAATGGCCCTGCGCCAGGTCACGGATCGATTTATCTTCCTCGAAGAAGGTGACGTGGTTGAGCTGAAAAAAGGAACGTATACCATTGTTGATGATGGTGATTTAGCGGTAGAGCGGGAAGTCGTGAAGCTTGTTGGCAGTGATGACGTGACCGATAAAGGGGGATATCGACACTACATGATGAAGGAGATTTTCGAGCAACCGATCGTACTCGAAAACACCCTGCAAGGACGGATCAGTGAAAAGCACGTTTTGCCAGAAGCATTTGGTGCAACGGCAAGCAAGGTATTTTCCCAAGTTCAAGCTGTCCATATTGTAGCTTGTGGCACTAGTTACCATGCCGGCCTAGTGGCCCGTTACTGGTTTGAAGAGTGGGCGGGAATTCCCTGCCAGGTAGAAGTGGCCAGCGAATATCGTTATCGCAAAGTTGTCGTGTCCGATAACACGTTATTTGTCACCATCTCCCAGTCTGGAGAGACCGCAGATACCCTTGCGGCACTTCAGTCAGCAAAAAAGGCTGGTTACCTTGCCAGTTTGGTTATCTGTAATGTAGCCAATAGCTCATTGGTTCGAGAATCGGACTTGTCATTAATGACTTATGCGGGCCCGGAAATTGGTGTGGCATCGACCAAGGCATTTACTACCCAGCTAGTGGCGCTGCAGTTACTTTGTATTGGTCTGGGCCGGAGCCATGGCTTAGATGAGAATAAAGAACGGGCACTGGTGGCAGCACTGCATCAATTGCCCGAGCTATGTCGGCAAACATTAGCACTGGATGCGGAGATAGAAAGAATCTTTGAGTGCTTTGCGAATAAACACCATGCACTATTTTTGGGTCGTGGCGTGCAGTATCCGGTAGCTCTTGAGGGAGCACTGAAACTCAAAGAAATCTCCTATATCCATGCCGAAGCCTACCCCTCCGGTGAGCTAAAGCATGGCCCCTTAGCGTTGGTGGATAGCGATATGCCCGTTGTGGCGGTGGCACCCAACAACGAACTGCTGGAAAAGCTGAAATCGAACCTTCACGAGGTTAAAGCTCGTGGTGGGCAATTATTCGTTTTTGCAGACGAAGATGCGGGGTTTGAAAATGAGCCCGGCGTAACCGTGATGAATATCCCACATGTGCCAGAGAGTCTGGAGGCGATAATCTATACGTTGCCATTGCAATTACTGTCCTATCATGTGGCTGTTCTTAAGGGCACAGATGTGGATCAGCCACGCAACTTGGCGAAGTCGGTTACTGTAGAGTAACAATGGTAGAACACATTGTAAGTGAGCGCTCACTTCTATTAACCTTATCTTTGATAGTGCTTTTCATCTGTGGTTGTTCCAGCCAGCCAGCCCCTGTCAGCACCCCTCAAAAACCGTCTGTTACTCAGCCTGCGGGAACGATGAGTGAGGCAGAAATAGCTGAAATTGGTAAACGCTATGGCCCTTTGGCTGAGGCAAGGGTTCGACATTGGCAGCAAATGATCAGATCCCCCGACTCGCCAGTGGAACGAGATAGACTAAAGCAGGTTAATGACTTCTTTAATGGGGCTCGTTTTGTGGACGACAGTGAGGTTTGGCGGCAGGAGGATTACTGGGCGACGCCACTGGAGTTCTTGATTATGGATGCGGGCGACTGCGAGGACTTTAGCATCGCTAAATACTTCACCCTAGAGAAAATGGGTGTGGAGATGGGAAAGATGCGGCTAACCTATGTTAAAGCGCTAACGCTGAATAAGGCCCATATGGTGCTGGCTTACTATCCAGAATTTACCTCAGTACCATTGATTCTCGACAACCTCCAACCCGGCATTCAGCTGGCTACAGATCGAATGGACCTGATGCCGGTGTACAGTTTTAACGGCAAGGATTTGTGGTTAGCAAAAACCCGGAGCAAACAGGAAAAAGTGGGCAAGGCAGACACGCTTAAAACCTGGCAAGAACTCAATAGCCGAATAGAGTCCGGTGCCCCTCCATTAGTCATTTTGTCCCCCTAAGCAGCGTTGAATAGAAGCTTTTTTGATCAAAAGAGAGCCTAACCCGCATTAAGGCTAGAGCTTACGAGGTCTTTTTCAGAGGAGAACGCAAAGCTTCCAGGCCACGTTGGAGATCAAGCAAGTGTTCCTGTAGCTGCCCGCCCTTATGCTTGGCAACGCCAATGGCCAGAACGTCAATCACCACCAAGTGGGCGATGCGGGAAGAAAGCGGTGTGTATATCTGAATATCTTCCTTGGCATCGATAGTGAGTGGAATAGTGGCGGCCTCTGCCACTGGGGTGCCTGAAGGGGCTATGCCAATGACGATAGCTCCCCGGCTTTTTACCCGCTCAATGGCATTGATCAGGGTCGTGGTGCGTCCGGATTGAGAGATGGCAAAAACCACATCGCCGGGTGCCAGAGAGGTTGCCGACATATTTTGTAGGTGGGGGTCCGCATAGGCTGCTGCCGATACTTGTAAGCGGAAAAATTTGTGTTGGGCATCAAAGGCCACAGCGGCAGAGGCACCGAAGCCGTAGAACTCTACCCGGTTGGCGGCACAAATGGCTTGGACCGCGCGATCCAGCATGTCCAGATCAAGTGAGTCCCGGACTTTTAACAGGGTATCCACAGTAGAGTCGAACACTTTGAAGGTGTATTCAGACACAGAGTCTTTATCAGTAACGGCGATTTGGCCGTAACTGGGACTAGATGCCAACTGCTGGGCAAGTGCCAATTTAAAATCCTGAAAACCATCGCAACCAACAGCGCGACAAAAACGTACTACAGTGGGTTCGCTGACCTTGGCAGATTCTGCCAAATCGACAATTCTCATCCGAATAACTTCAGTGAGGTTGGCCAGAATAAATTCCGCTACCTTACGCTCGGACTTCCGCATATTGTGCAGATTATTGCTGATCGATAGTGTGAGTTCTGCCGGCTTCATGGCATGTTTCCTTGTGTGAAGTGCCCATTGTAAATAATTTACAAGAAAATGGAATTCTTGTAGTTTGAAAAATACTGAAAATGATCGAATAAACAGGCATGGCCACCCTTTGGGATGCCGGTTCTGCTAGAATTCTGCTCCATGGATGTCACAGAAATTCTCGGCCCTCTTAACCCCGCACAACGCGAAGCTGTCTCCAATACCGATAGCCATCTGTTGGTGCTGGCGGGTGCCGGTAGCGGTAAAACACGCGTATTGGTTCATCGAATCGCCTGGCTAATTCAGGTGGAACAACTCTCGCCCTACGGTGTGTTGGCAGTTACCTTTACCAATAAAGCCGCCAAGGAAATGCGGGCCCGCTTAGAGGACATGCTTGGTTATTCATCCCAGGGTATGTGGGTGGGTACCTTTCATGGTCTTGCGCACCGATTATTAAAAATGCATTGGCAAGATGCGGGTTTACCAGAGAACTTCCAGATACTGGATAGCGATGATCAGCTGCGGCTGGTTAAGCGTGTCTACCAGGCACTGGGTATTGATGACAGCCGCTGGCCTTACCGTCAGGCGCAGTCGTTTATTAACAGCCAGAAAGATGAAGGGCTGCGCTCCAAGCATTTGCAGCCTGCACAAGACCCCTATCAACGCACCATGTTGCAGATCTACGCCAGCTATGAAGAGGCCTGTGAGCGTGGTGGCATGGTGGACTTTGGTGAGTTGCTGCTGCGTGCCCATGAGCTTTGGCTCAATAAGCCAGAATTACTGGTGCATTATCAGCAACGTTTCGGCCAAATTCTGGTGGATGAATTTCAGGATACCAATGCCATTCAATATGCGTGGCTGAGAGTGTTGGCTGGAAAAAATATTCGTATCACAGCTGTGGGTGATGATGACCAATCCATCTACGGTTGGCGTGGTGCCAAGGTAGAGAATATTCTCAATTTTAATCGTGATTATCCCGATACCGCCACCGTGAGATTGGAGCAAAACTATCGTTCCACTAAAAATATTCTTGAAGCGGCCAATGCGGTTATTTCTCGCAATACCGACAGATTGGGAAAAAACCTTTGGACAGAGGATGTCGAGGGAGAGCTGATTTCACTTTACTCAGCATTTAATGAACACGATGAAGCACGCTTTATTGCAGGCCGCCTTAAGGACTGGGTAACGGATGGCAATTTGCGCAGTGAATCCGCCATTCTTTATCGCTCAAATGCCCAGTCGCGGGTATTAGAGGACGCACTGTTGCGCGCCCAGATACCCTATCGAATCTACGGTGGTCAGAAGTTCTACGAGCGCCAGGAAATTCGCAACGCCCTCGCTTATCTGCGATTAATGATTAATCGGAATGATGATGCAGCGTTTGAGCGGGTGGTGAACACACCCACACGAGGTATTGGGGATAAAACCATACAGATTTTGCGGCAGTTTGCTCGTGATGAAGGTATGTCCATGTGGTGTGCTGTGGAGAAGGCGGTAGCCGACGGTGAACTCTCGGGTCGAGCTAGTAGTGCGGTGCAGAGTTTTATCGCATTAATTAATCAGCTGGATCAGGACAGCGAAAATTTACCCCTCCACGAGCAGGTGGATCATGCGATCGAAGGCAGCGGTTTGATCGACTTCTATCGTCGTGAAAAAGGCGATCGGGGACAGTCTCGGGTAGAGAACTTGCAAGAATTGGTTATTGCATGCCGGAGTTTCGAGCCAGAGGATAAAGAGCAGCCCGCCCTACCCCAATTCCTCGATCAGGCGGCATTGGATGCCGGAGACCGTCAGGCAGATGAGGGTGAAGACGCTGTGCAGTTGATGACCCTGCACTCGGCCAAGGGGCTAGAGTTTCCGCTGGTGTTTCTGGCGGGAATGGAAGAAAACTTATTCCCCCACCGCATGTCCGCGGAAGATCCGGGACGTCTCGAAGAAGAGCGCAGGTTAGCCTATGTGGGTATCACCCGTGCCATGAAAAAACTGTATCTGACCTTTGCGGAATCTCGTCAGCAATACGGTACAGAAAGCTACAACAGTGTGTCCCGTTTTGTTCGAGATATCCCCACGGAGTATATTGAAGAGGTTCGCCTGAGGGCACAGATTACTCGGCCTACCAGTTATGCCAAAAAGCCTGCAATGGGTCTTAGTGATTCAGGTACAGACACCGGTTTGGCCTTAGGCCAGCGTGTTCAGCATCAGGTCTTTGGCGAGGGTGTCATCTTAAACTTTGAAGGTAACGGCCCGAATGCTCGGATACAGGTCAATTTTGATACCGCCGGCAGTAAATGGTTAGTGCAGTCCTACGCAAAATTAAGCCCGCTGTACTGATACGCTTTAGAGAAGCAGACTCCTAACAAGGGAGTAATAAGCTAAATGGTGAACAACAAGAGGAACACCATGAAGAAACAAATTTTTAACTTGAAACCACTATTGACCATCACGGTATTGGCCGCGACATTGTTAATCGTCTTAGCGGGGTGTGGTGGCGGTTCAAGTAGTGGCGTTGATAGCGGGAATACTTCAGCCGCAGAACCGGGGCAGCAAGCAGCGCCCCAAAAGATGTATAAGTGGAAAATGGTGACCACCTGGCCGAAAAATTTCCCCGGCTTGGGCATGGCTGCGGAAAATTTTTCTACTCTAGTGGAAAAAATGAGCGGTGGCAGACTTCAGGTAAAAGTCTACGGTGCGGGCCAATTAGTACCCGCATTGGAAACCTTTGATGCCGTTTCCCAAGGCACTGCAGAAATGGGCCATAGCGCGTCCTACTACTGGAAGGGTAAAACCCTCACCTCGGCATTATTTACCACCGTACCTTTTGGACTTAACGCACAAGAAATGAATGGCTGGTTGCACTACGGTGGTGGCATGGCCCTTTGGAAAGAGCTCTATGAGCCTTTTAATCTGGTGCCGCTGGCGGCGGGCAATACCGGCGTACAAATGGCCGGCTGGTTTAACAAAGAAATCAATTCTCTGGCAGACCTTGACGGTCTGAAAATGCGGATTCCCGGTATTGGTGGGGAAGTGGTGAGTCGTGTGGGTGTGGAAGCCGTCAATATTCCTGGCGGTGAACTGTATACCTCCATGCAAACTGGTGTAATTGATGCCACTGAATGGGTTGGCCCCTACAATGATCTGGCCTTTGGTTTCCATCAGGTCGCCAAATACTACTATTACCCCGGATGGCACGAGCCAGGCCCCACCCTTGAATTAATCATTAACAAGCAAGCCTATGAATCACTACCCGAGGATCTACAAGCCATTGTTGAAGGTGCTGCGCGGGTGGTTAATCAGGATATGCTGGATGACTACACCGCACGCAACAACGCCGCACTGGATGAGCTGGTGAATACCCACGGTGTTGAGCTGCGCCAGTTACCCGATGAGGTGTTAGCTGAATTACATCGAATTACCAAACAGGTGTTGGAAGAAATGGCAGCCGAAGATGCTAGCTTTAAAAAGGTCTACGACTCTCAAAAAGCTTTTCAGGAACAGGCGGTTAAATATCATAAGATTTCTGAGCAAGCTTATTATCGGGCGCGAGAATTGAAGTAAGTAGTTAGAGCCGTTTTAACAAAGATCCAACTCGTTGTGGATAAGCACGACACATTGAGAAGCAAATAGCATTTTTGGTCCCAGGCTAATTTTTTCTGCGCCCAACCGTTTCAAACTATTGAAACTCTTCTTTGGCATTTGAATATGGTCGGTAAGTAAAAAGCAGGGGTTGCCCTCAAACGCTTGTTCGCGAATAGGCGTACCTTTCTTGTCCATCATAAATAGCTGATGATTTTCCGCCAGCTCTTGCACCAGCTTTTCAAAGCTGATGGTGCGGACAGTGATTCCGGCCTCTACGCTACGCTCGTCCTCCTTGGTCATCCCTATGGAGATATCCAGAGCCTTGGCGACTTTGTTCAGCAGCGCCTGTTCGTGAAAACCACCGATATCACGCACATCACTCGCGGTAAAACAAATGGTGCGGGAAAAGTCCTGTGTGCTTTCCAGCACCAAGTGAACAACGACATCATCGCGGTGAGATTGCGCGACAAAGATGGCGTTCATCAGGGTGTGCGCCAGAATTTCGGTGTGAGCATCTTGGCCAACAGACGCCAGTAGGCGCTGACTGTCGGTGGGAGCAGCTCGGGCTCGTAATACAAAGGTGCGCATGGATAAAAAAACCCTTCAGTGTTTTTCCAGTTTCTTTAAGAAGACGGAAATTTCTCGCTCGGTTTGTTTGTCACCACTTAAAGCAGCCTGCTCCAATCCTGCCTCCAGTGTCATTTTGGCTTGATCACCCAAGCCTACTTTAATTTGTGCCCGCCCCAGTAGTTTGTAGGCAGCAGAATAGCTGCTATCCCATTCGATACATTTTTTCAGGTGTGGAATGGCTAGTTGATAGTTTTTGTCATTGAAATAGGCGCTGCCAAGACCAAACCGGAGCATGGCGGAATCATTGCCGTTGGCTAACATCTTTTCCAAGTTTTCAGTGAGAGACATAAGAGGGCCCATAAGGACTCCCCAGTACTGGGCCGAGTTATCTGCGCCAGAACATGGGGGTAAATAATACCAGCAGGGTAAAGATTTCCAGCCGGCCCAGAATCATGCCACTGCAGAGCACCCATTTTGCAAAGGTGTTGATACCACCATAGTGAGTGGCGACTTCACCCAGGCCGGGGCCCAGATTGTTCAGTGATGCGGCAGTGGCTGACCAAGCGGTAATATAGTCCAGCCCGGAAGCCATCAGTAGTAAAACCATAAAGTAGAAGACGGCCAGATAAACGCCGACGAAAGCCCAAATGGCATCGGTAATTCTGTCTGGCACATGCTTATTCCGTATCTTGATAGGGAATATGCCGCTGGGGTGAATCAACCGATAGATTTCTCGGATGCCCTGCTTGGCAAGAATCAGCATTCGTCCCACTTTGATACCACCGCCGGTAGACCCTGCACAGGCACCAAAGAAGGAAAAGAACACTAACAGAAAGGGCACAAAGCTGGGCCATACACTGAAGTTGTCCGTGGCAAAGCCGGTGGTGGTCATGATTGAAACCATTTGGAAGATGCCATGGTAAAGGCTGTCTTCCATGTTATAGGTCCCGCTGAAATAGAGGTAGAGACAGACCAGAATAGCGCCGACTAAGAGCATCACCAAATACATTTTAGCTTCGGGGTTACGCAGGTAATGGGAAGCAGATTTACGAATCCAGGCGTAGTAATGTAACCCGAAGCTAAGCCCCGAAATGATCATAAAGAAAATACAGATACTGATGATGGCCGGGTTATTTTCAAAGTAACCCATACTGGCATCGTGGGTGGAGAAACCGCCGATAGCAACGGTAGAAAAGCTGTGAGCCAGGGCATCAAAAAAGGTCATCCCGGCCAGCCAGTAGGCGATCATGCAGGTAATGGTCAGGGTGACGTAAATCAGAAACAGCGCTTTAGCCGTTTCCGTAATTCGCGGAGTGAGTTTACTGTCTTTAACTGGGCCTGGTGTTTCTGCACGATAGAGCTGCATGCCGCCTACCCCCAGCATGGGCATAATAGCCACAGCAATAACCACAATACCAATACCGCCCAGCCACTGAAGTTGCTGGCGGTAATAGAGAATGGATTTGGGTAAAAGGTCCAGCCCGGTAATTACCGTGGCTCCGGTGGTGGTGAGACCAGACATGGATTCAAATAATGCATCGGTAAATGACAGGTCGAGAGCATCAACTAATACAAAGGGCAGCGCCCCCACCAGCCCTAGTTCTAGCCAAAACATGACGGTAATTAAAAACCCATCACGGGTACGCAGTTCAGCCTGATTTCGACTGTAGGGTAGCCACATCAACATACCGATCGAAAAGGTAATAGCAAAGGACAGGAAAAATGCCTGGTGGGTTCCTTCTTCGTAGATACTGGCGACTAAAATGGGTGGCAGTAGCGTTAGGCTGAAGATCATTAACAGCATGCCGAGAACTTTTGAGATAACGGAAAAGTGCATGATCTAATAAGACGCCGTTAGAAGAAGGTGAGCCCGACAGAAAACAGTTTTTCAATTTCTCGGGTACGTTTTTTGTCCACGACAAACACAATGGCATGATCGTTATTTCTAACCACCGTATCGTGGTGGGCGATAATGACTTCACCATCTCGCACCAGTGCAGCAAGTGTGGCGCCCGGTGGGGATTTAATATCCTGAATGGCGCGATCAACTACCTTCGAGGTTTTGTGGTCTCCATGGACAATAATTTCCATGGCTTCGGCAGCACCCCTACGTAGAGAGTGTGCACGCACGGTATCACCCCGACGTACGTGGGCCAGTAGGATGCTGGTTGTCGCTTGTTGGGGTGAGATCGCAATATCAATTTCACCACCTTGTACCAAGTTGGCGTAGACAGGGTTGTTGATCAGTGTCATCACTTTGCGGACGCCCAGACGCTTAGCCAGCAGAGAGGCCATAATGTTCACTTCGTCATCATTGGTTAGCGCGAGAAAAACATCGGTTTTATCGATGTTTTCTTCGAGTAATAAATCCTGATCTGTTGCTGAACCATGGAGTACAATGGTCTTGTTGAGGCGCTCTGAGATGTACTCGCAGCGCGTTTCAGAAAACTCAATGATCTTGACGTTGTATCGGTCTTCCAGAGCCTTGGCCAGGCGGTATCCGATATTACCCCCGCCAGCGATAATTAACCGGTGATAAGGATTATCCAGTCTTCGCAGTTCACTCATGACTTTGCGGATATTTTTCTTCGCAGCAATAAAGAAGACCTCATCGTCTTCTTCAATCACCGTATCACCTTCTGGCACAATGGGGCGATCACGCCGGAAAATAGCGGCAACTCGGGCATCCACTTTAGGCATATGTTCGCGTAATAACCGTAGTTCTTGGCCTAGCAGAGGCCCGCCTTTTACCACCCGAACGGCAACTAATTGCACCAGTCCATCGGCAAAGTCCAATACCTGAAGGGCGCCGGGCTGCTCAATCAACCGATGGATATAGTCAGTGACAACCTGTTCTGGGGTGATCAAAAAATCAACGGGAAAATTGTTGTCGTTAAATAAGCGTTCACGATTCTTTTTAGAGGTATAACTACGATTTCTTACCCGACCAATCTTGGTGGGCGTTCGAAACAATGTATGGGCAACCTGACAGGCACACATATTGATTTCATCGCTGCTGGTGACAGCCACCAACATATCGGCGTCTTCAATACCGGCACGCATCAGTACGTCCGGGTGAGAACCCATGCCCTGAACAGTACGGATATCAAGGCGGTCCTGAAGTTCACGCAGACGTCGTCCGTCCAGATCCACCACAGAAATATCATTGGCTTCACCGGCGAGGTGCTCAGCAAGAGTGCCGCCGACTTGGCCGGCACCAATAATTACAATTTTCATAACGGTTAGTTCCGTTTAATGGATAGTCCCGTTGATTGAATCCAGGTTAGCTGCTGTTAAGTACTTACGGCAGCTAACCTCTAATCTGTCGCAGTCTTTCTTAGCAAGGCATAGTAAAAGCCGTCGTGCCCGTTAACTTGGGGTAAAAGTTGGCGCCCTACTGGTGTTTTAATTCCTGCCGTAATAGCAACCTTTTCCACAGAAGCATTGTTGATAGACTGAATAAATTCCAGTATCACCTGATCATTCTCCCGTGGGAGGGTCGAGCAGGTCGCGTAGAGTAAAACCCCACCTTCCTCCAGTAGTGGCCAAAGGGCCTTCAAAAGAGTCAGCTGTAATGCTACAAGCTTAGCAACATCTGCTGGCTTGCGCAGTAGTTTCACATCGGGGTGGCGCCGGATGACACCGGTGGCTGAACAGGGGGCATCCAGCAGGATGCGGTCAAAGGGCTTGTTGTCCCACCAGGCATTTGTATCCGTGGCATCGGCAGCAATTAACTCTGCCTGCAGGCCCAGTCGCTCAAGGTTCTCCTCGACGCGCTCTAGCCGGTTTGCGGCGATGTCCAGAGCGACCACTTCACCAGTGTTATCGAGCAGCTCCAGAATATGGCAGGTTTTTCCGCCAGGTGCACAGCAGGCATCCAGCACCCGCTGTCCAGGTTCCAAACCCAACAACTGAGCAGAAAGTTGAGCGGCCTCATCTTGCACACTGACATCGCCCTCAGTAAATCCCGGCAACGCTAATACATCCTGTGGATTTTTGAGTGTGATGCCGTCACTGCTGAACGGAGTAGCAACGGCGTCTATGCCAGCCACGTTGAGGTGTTCGAGATACGCCTCTCTGCTGAGATGGCGGTGGTTCACTCTTAGGGTCATGGGGGGTTGTGTATTGTTTGCCAGAACAATGTTGTCCAGCTGCTGGGGCCAAGCTTCCTGCCAAATCGATCGTAGCCAGTCTGGGTGCGCGGTGTTGAATGTAGGGTTATCTTTCAGTGCTACATCCAGTTCAGCCCGTTCGCGAAGAAAACGGCGTAGTACGGCGTTAACTAATCCTTTGGCCCAGAGCTTTTTGAGTGCTTTACAGGCAGCAACCGCTTCATTGACGGCGGCGTGGGAGGGAACGCGGGTTTCCAGCAGTTGGTAGAGAGAGCAAGCCAGCACCGCTTCCAGATCCCGATCTTTGGCTTTGAACGGTTTGGCAAGCAGCAAGTTCAGGTAGACAGCAATTCTTGGGTAGTACCGTAGTGTGCCATAACAGAGTTGTTGTAGTAGCCCCCGGTCTCGCTCTTCAACCTTGGGGGTGTACTGTGGCAGCAACGTGCTCAGTGAACCTTCATCGTTTAATATACTGGCAATAATCTTGGCGGCGGCCACACGAACATTCACAGGCCAGTTATCCCCTGACCCAGCACCGTACCGGGGGTGAAGAGATCAGCACGCGACTTGAGCAGTTCTGCCACCGGCAGTCGTTTTTTACCCGGTAGCTGAAGTTCGGTAATTAATAGACTACCCTCCCCCGTATTAACCCGGATACCACTATTGGCTGCATCGATAATGGTGCCAGGGTCAGCTTCGGTACAATCCATGCTCCACTCGGCTTGCCAAAGGCGAACACGCTCAGTTTGTTCCCGGCCCCCATTCCCAAGGGTGGTATAGGTCACGGGGAATGGATTAAATGCTCGGACTTTACGGGCGATAACCTTGGCGGATTGGCTCCAGTCTACCAGCGCTTCATTCTTGCTTATTTTAGGGGCGTAGTTACTCAGTTCATCATCTTGCTTTTCAGCGACAGCAGAGCCTTCTTCCAACTCCAGTAGGGTTTTGAGTAGTGCTGGCGGGCCAATGGAGGCGAGTTTATCGTGAAGTGAGCCGCCAGTATCTGTCTCGGTAATCGGACAGTGGGCTTTGAGCAGCATATCGCCAGTATCCAGGCCTATGTCCATTTGCATAATCGTGACACCGGTTTCTTTGTCACCGGCCTCGATCGCACGCTGAATGGGTGCAGCACCACGCCAACGCGGTAACAGTGAAGCGTGTACGTTGATACAGCCAAGCTGCGGTGTGTCCAGGATAGCCTTGGGTAGTAGCAGGCCATAGGCCACCACCACCATAATATCGGCATTCAGATCGTTAAGAATTTTCTGCTGTTCGGCTTCTTTCAGGCTAGCGGGTTGATTGACTGTTAACCCGTGGGCTTGGGCCAGTGCCTTGACCGGGCTGGGGGTGAGTTTTTTCCCGCGCCCTGCCGGGCGATCTGGTTGGGTGTAAACAGCAACTATTTTATGGTGATCATCATCCAGCAGAGTTTGCAGGTGATGGGCAGCGAATTCGGGGGTGCCAGCAAAAACAATGCGCAATGTAGTATTCCTTACGAGTGTTAACAGGCCCTAAGCAGGCTCATCTTGACGGCGGTGAAGTTTTTCCAGCTTTTTCTTGATGCGACTTCGCTTGAATGCGGAAAGGTAGTCCACAAACAATTTGCCATCAAGGTGGTCAACTTCATGCTGGATACAAACGGCCATTAAATCTTCAGGCTCTAATTCGAAAGGTGCTCCCTCTCTATCTAATGCCTTGAGGCGAATATGTGCTGGGCGTTCCACCGTTTCATAGAAACCGGGAACGGACAAACAGCCCTCTTGATTAGGGCAGGTTTCACTATCGAGCACTTCAATTTCAGGGTTGATCAATACCAGCGGTTCGCTGGCATCCTCAGATAAATCCATCACGATAATACGCTGATGCACATTTATTTGTGTGGCCGCTAGCCCAATACCCGGTGCGTGGTACATGGTTTCCAGCATGTCATCCAGTAGGGTGCGTATGCGGTCATTCACCTCAGCAACTGGTTTTGCTACTGTACGAAGGCGGGGGTCAGGGAATTCAAGTATATTTAGTATTGCCATTTGTTTGTGATGAGCTTCTAGCAATCTGGCGTAAACCACTGCTAACATAGTGCTAGTGAAGAGGTTTTAGACAATAATGACTTGGGGTGGGAAGTATACACTCAATCGGGATATAGCATACAGGACGGCCAAAAAATGGCAATACTAAATATACTTGAATTCCCTGACCCCCGCCTTCGTACAGTAGCAAAACCAGTTGCTGAGGTGAATGACCGCATACGCACCCTACTGGAT
>DRHD01000166.1 GCA_011049795.1 Porticoccus sp. | reverse complement strand
GTTGTATAATCTGTGCCGGTATTAAGCAATTGTATCGCTGCGTTTTTCTCCGGCACTAAATCTGTAGTCAGTGCCAATGTCGAGGGGATAAGCCGCATTTCGTCATCTGTAACTGTTACGAAGCCTGTAGCATCTATACTTGCTGAAAGGTCTGTGCCTGTATCATATTCTATTACCATGTCATCTGGGGCAGAGGGTTCGACATAAGCCACGGCAGCATCATATATAAGCAAAGCACTGACAAATTCAATGACCGTATCCGCCCCTTGAGCAATTACTAATTTTATGGGAGTACCAGCCAAAGCCTTTATGTCGGTGCTGCTCAATTCGACTGTATTGGTTATAGTGATTTCACCTGAAGTATTATGACTCCTTCCGAGTTCGTACCAGTATGTATCCGCCTTTTGAACCAAAGTCAACGTATCGCCAGATTGCATTGCCCAGTCTATATTACCACCCAAAAGAATATTTGTCTGATCGTCTATCGTTAAACTGTGTTCAGCTAAAACCGTAATGACCTGACCTGTAACCCCGTCGTCAAAATCTGTTATCGTAGTCGTGCCCCCCGAAATCCACATATTCTTATTCAGCACCGTGGGAGTTGCATTATTACCCATTGTGTCTACTTCATGGAATATGCCGGAGAACCAACCCTTATGCTCAATGTGGAAATTGCCCGAACCAATGATCGGAGGCTTGCCAGCCGTCAACCAAGCTTCAGGAATTGTGTTGTTCGCAAAGATATCTACAATCGGGGCACCGTCGTTATCGATACTGGCAACCGTATCCGAAGTACCGTAAAAGGAATTCGCCACAATCATGTTGCGCCCACTCGTGCCGGTAAAAATAATTACAGCCGTAGCAGAACTTCCGGAACAACCTATATCATTATTTATGATTCTCGAATTTACGGTTGTGCCACTGAATTTAATCATGGGCTGCTGTTGACCGGCAAAAGGCTCAAAGTAACCACCATGAATTGAGCAATATGCACAGTCTTTGAATTCTATAACCGCCTCAGTCGGGTCGATGGTCTGATTGACCTCAACACCGCGTATCACCGCACCGTGAATATCATCAAAATATATAAACCGTTCATCGCCAGCTACGTTCACTCTTTCAAATAATGTTGCATTATTGCGAACCTCCCCATCGTCAACGACAGTGCTGCGAACACTGTAAATCCCGCATGTTTGACCCCACATTTGGCAATCCACGACTTGCAGCCAATGGGACCCGCCATCAATATGCAAACCATAAGTGCCACTGTTTGTATAGTTATCAACCTGAACATTACGAATGCGCAACTGCTGTGCGTTTATTACATAAATACCGGCATCAGCAGTAGAAGAACAGAGTAAATCGAAATCGGAAATAGTTGACTGGTCAACGTCGTTTATGGTCAAACTAATACTCAGGGCCTTGCCCGTGCCACTGTAAACCAACTGAGTGATTTTCAGATTATTTTCCCCAATCCCAGAACCTCTTATGCTTACACCTTTGGCTTTTGTCAAACCGGTAGCAAACAGATATTCACCGGGAGGGAAGAATACGATACCGCCGTTAGCAGCAGCAGCATCCAGGGCGGCTTGAATCTCGTCGCCATCATCGGCAACCCCATCACCGACAGCACCGGCAGTACCGTACAGAGGGTTTTTCACGTTAAATACTTGTGTTCCTTGCAACGTTGCAAGTGCGGAAACTGCGGTTGTATCATCTAATACGGTTTCCATGAACGTAGATATCGATACTGTACTTGTGGACAAAGCATCCACCGCCGTAGGTTCTCCGGTTGTCGAATCAAACCCCAACACTTTGCCCGCCCGGTCCACTGAGTTGGGGATCGTCATAACAAGGTCGCTTGAATCACTGGTTGGCGACATCAAGGCGCGGGCAAGCATTTCCAAAAGCGATTGGTTGCTCATTACCCCCCTGTCATATTCGTCCTCAAGGCTTTCAGCCGAGATAGCACCGCCTTCGACGAGATCGAGGTCTTGGCCCCTATAGGCCTTGCGCCTTATGACCAACGTATACCCCGACGCATAAGTAGCCACTGTGGTTATCGTGCCGCCGGTTTCCGGCGTGGGGATAGCAACCGTGTAATGAGTGTTCTCGGTCAGTGTAGACTCCGCTCCCGTACTGTCCGTTCGCAGAATTACTTCTACATCACCCGCTGCATAGACTTTGAAACTGAAGGTGAATGCCGTCGTACTTCCATTGGTAGAGTAGCTTGTCCGGATTGCCTGATCGGTTACGGTTCCGAAACATATCCCAACCAGTAAGATTAAAATTGTCAGATACTTTTTCATGGCTTACCTTTCTTGGCTTCGTGCCACTATCGACTTTATCTTTTCTAAATATCTGTCCCGTTTGTCTCTGCCCTCTGTCTCATACAACCGCCTTGCTATCTCAGCTATGCCGTCGCTGATTTTGGTGTCCCTGAGTAGTTCCCGTGTCTCGTCCCGGGTAATGGTTCCTGCCTGCCGTTTGCGCTTGAGAACGGTCTGGCGTGTGTAGAAAACGGCAAGGCTCTGTTTGAGATCGTCGGCGTCATCCTCCGGCTGGATTTCCTTGATTACCTTGCGATGCAGCTTTTCATAAGTAACTAAATGCTTCTGATAGTCCGATTCCGCAATCTCGAAGTTTTGCAACCAGCGTGTGCCCCGGTCTATATCGGCTCCGATTTCCTTGATCTCTTTTGCATGTTTAGCAGGGTCTTTTTGAAGCTCCGCATATTTTGCTTGATCGCCCAAATAGGCAAAGACGCGATTGGCCGTCAACCTCTTCTCGTCGATAACGAGTTTGTCTTCGTAAGTGTCCTTTACGTCCAACGGCGTTACCGGATTATTGAGTATCCGCATCACCGTCTGATTGTACCTTTTGATATGCTCACGCGGATTCTTGATCGTGCCGAGGTAATAGTACAGTTGCTCCTGCTGGTCCCGAAGTGAGAAGATTTGGCTTAATATCTCTTGCTCGCGTTTGTCTTTTTCACTTTTGGTCAATCGCACACCGGCCAATGTCATCGCGGCCGACAGAGCAATCCCCACACCCTTGCGACGGGACTGTTGAAATACATTGGAGGCTATCGGTTCGGCCTTCTTTAATTCGTGGATACTGAACTTGAGAACCTTCTGCAGGAACGGGTCGGTTACTTCAACTACCCTGTCCCCTTTCCAGTCGTAGACAACCTTACCCATTGACATTTGATTCAGGTCGGACAGACATCCCACGTTGTCTACGACTGGAAAGGGGACAGGGTAGTTGAAGTAACCGACCCGTTCCTGCAGAAGGTTCTCAAGTTCAGTATCCACG
>DRHD01000165.1 GCA_011049795.1 Porticoccus sp. | reverse complement strand
TCGTAGGTGTTTACCACCTTATCGAAACCCGCCATGAACAAAACTCCTTCATTAATTTTTATGTTACCCCGTGGCTCATCGTCACAGGATTGCAAAAACATCGGCAAGCTTCCTATAGGATGATATATTTATCAAGATTAAATTTTTAATAGACTGATTTATAAAATTAATAAATAGATGCAAACCTATGGATATCACCATCAAACAGCTCAAGGCCTTTGTTGCTGTGGCCCAAACCCGCAACTTCGCCGAAGCCGGAGAACTGCTCCACCTATCTCAGCCCGCCCTCAGTATTGCGGTAAAAAATATGGAAGAAATTGTCGGTGGACGACTGCTATCACGAACCACGAGAACCCTATCACTGACCCCGGAAGGTGAAGACTTTCTTCCCGTGGCGCAACGACTACTGGCCGACTGGGACAATGCTCTGGCCGATCTGCACAACTTGTTTGCCATGCGGCGTGGTAAATTGACCATCGCCACCATGGCCTCTTTCTCTATCAGCCAATTACCCCGAGCATTGGCTCATTATCGAAAGCAACACCCCGGCATCAATATTGCGGTACAGGATGTAGTGGCAGAGGATGTAGTGGAGATGGTGCGCAAGGGCCGGGTCGAGGTAGGAGTCACCTTTGACCCCGATGAGTCGGAAGACCTGATCTTTGAGCCTCTGTTTGAAGACCATTTTTTTGTGGTCACCCCCAAACAGCACCCTCTACTTGAAATCCGCCAAATCACCTGGAAGCACCTACAGGACTACCCCTTTATTGCCCTGCAACGCCCCTCTGCCATGCGCCAAATGATCGACAAAACCACAGCTGGCTGTGGCGTGAAACTGACGGTGGAATTTGAAGCAAACCAGTTGGCTTCTATTAGTTCGATGGTTGCCAATGGCTTGGGGATTAGTGTGATGCCGTCACTGACTATTCAGCAAATGGAATCCCTGGGACTCGAATGTCGCCCTCTGACCAGACCCACCGTGACACGAAAAGTGGGTATTCTCACCCGCCGCCGTTACCCACTTTCTGCAGCTGCCAATGCCATGGTGGAAACACTAAAGCATCAAATTACAGCACCCTAATATCCTTCACCTTAAGACCCAGCACCTTGAGCTATAGGCCCTATCACTGACGGATGAAACAAAATCTGATAGTGTGTGCGGCCTGTTTCAACAACCGAATGAATGAACATGAGCCAAGAACAAACTGATGCCCATATGAACCCCGCGGAACTGTATCGTGAGGAAACGTTTACCGATCAAAAAATTGGCACTATTCGTCGCCTGACACCGGTAACCCCTGAAGGTGAGACCGATACCAGCCGTGAAGTACTGTATTCTGGGGCCACTCAGGTAATGACCCCCATGGGCGCGCTGCCCATTAATTTTGCCCTCGAAGCCAACACCATTGGTGAAGCCGCTGAGAAGTTTGGCCCCGCAGCGGAAGTTGCTGTAGAACGCACAGCAAAAGAGATGGAAGAAATGCGTCGTGAACAGGCTTCCAAAATTGTAGTGCCTGGCCAAGAAGGCGGCATGGGAGGAATGGGTGGCATGCCGGGTGGTGGAATTATCACCTAAGGCATTGCCGGTAATACCCACCTATGGCACTCAAAGCTACTGTCTTTAAAGTCGAGCTTCAGATTTCCGATATGGATCGAAGCTACTTTCAATCACACTCATTAACCGTAGCCCGACACCCCTCTGAAACCGATGAGCGCATGATGGTTCGGCTGCTGGCATTTGCCCTGAATGCCCACTTTTCCTTGAATACCAGTGAACCCCTGCAATTCACCAAAGGTTTATCCTCCGATGATGAGCCAGATCTCTGGCTGAAGAATCTCCGTGGTGGTATTGAACGCTGGATTGAAGTGGGCTTGCCGGATAAACGTCGTATTCGCAAAGGCTGTAATCAAGCAGAGCAGATGGCTATTTATACCTACGGTGAACGCTCCGCTACCATTTGGTGGAAAAATATCGAGAATGATCTTGCCCGTTTCGATAATCTCTCTATTTACTATCTCTCAGCAGAAGATACCGCCGTTATCGCCAACATGGTCGGACGCAATATGTCCTTACAAGCCACGGTACAGGATGGTGACATCTGGTTTGGTGACGAGAGCAACACCATCATGGTTTCCCCGGAAATCTGGAAAGCATCTACGCTGGAAAATCTGTAACAACTTAAGAGTCTGTGCTTTTTAGCGGCTGAACTTTTAATGGCTAAACTTTTAATGGCTAAACTTTCAATGGCTGAACAAGCACCCAAGGCTTAACCACCAACGACCACACGGCGGCATCAGCTTCCAACCACTCAACAGCCTGATCGTCACTCACCTGGCCCACTTTCTCCTCGGCCATCCATTGCTCCATTTGCGCTTTATTATCGCAGCAAATCTCTACCGCCACATCGATAAGATCAAGGTCTGACGACACATAAATTGTCGTGCCATTGGCAAAAAACCGCTCTAATTCCTGCCAGGGAATCTTGGCCGTTTCGGCATTCAGTTCTTCTCGCTGCATAATATCCACCTAAATAGTTTTTGCTAAACGACCTGTCCGGCAACAAACCCTGAAGCCCATGCCCATTGAAAATTAAACCCACCCAAGTGACCCGTGATATCCAGTACTTCGCCCACAAAATACAAACCAGACTGCTTTTGGCTCTCCATGGTTTTGGAGGAAACATCGCAAGTATCCACCCCGCCGAGAGTAACCTCAGCCGTACGGTAACCCTCCGTGCCCGACGGCTTTAAATCCCAATCATTAAGATTTTTAGCAATATCTTTCAACAACTGACCCGACAGTTCGGCTAATGGCTTTTCTGCCTGCTCCGGCCACCACAACGCTTCTAATTCCAGTACTAGCTTCCGCGGTAACAGCTGGGACAACACCGTTCGCAACAATGTCTTTGGCTGTTCAGTTTTCTGTTGGGTCAGATAATCCAAGCAGTGGGTGGAAGGTAACAGATCCACCTGTACGGACCGCCCCTCACGCCAGTAACTGGAAATCTGCAATACAGCAGGGCCACTTAGACCCCGGTGGGTAAACAGGATGTTTTCCAGAAAGGACTGGTTACCTGCCGTAATGCGTGCGGGGACAGAGACACCAGACAGTTTTTCTGACAACAACTTGAAACCATCACTAAACGTAAAGGGCACCAGTGCCGCTCGCAACGGCACAAGCTGGTGGCCAAACTGTTTGGCCAAGCGGTAACCATAATCAGAACCGCCTAATGTCGGCACTGAAAGCCCACCGGTGGCTACCACCAATGATTCCGCTGTCATTTCACCCTGACTGGTTTGCAGGTTGTAGTTCCCATCAAAACTTATCTGCTCGGCCTCACACTGAGTTTGCAACGCCACCCCTGCCTGCTCAGCCTCGCTCAACAACATGGTGAGAATCTCTTTCGACGAGCCATCACAAAACAGCTGCCCAAGGGCTTTCTCGTGATAGGCAATATCGTTTTTTCGCACCAGCTCAATAAAATCCCACTGGGTATAACGACGCAGTGCAGATTTGCAGAAGTGCGGGTTATCCGACAGGAAGTTATCTGGCTCGACATACAGATTGGTAAAGTTACAACGTCCACCGCCAGACATCAGGATTTTCTTGCCCGGCTTATTGGCGCTCTCAAGTACCAATACCCGACGACCCCGTTGACCCGCAGTGATGGCACACATCAACCCTGCGGCTCCCGCGCCAATAACAATCACATCCCAAGTGTTCAAACTACTGCCTCAACCAAAAACCTGAAAGTGCGCATTCTATAAGCCAGAGACTCAGGGTACTATAGCGCCGCTTATTTATATGGCTGTGCTCGTCCGACTAAACTGGCCTGACTGAACTGACCCCGCTAATTGTTGAGAATATAAACATGTTTAAAACGAACGAATACTTTGATGGCCAAGTGGCTTCCATCGGCTTCCAGACTGAAACACTTCCGGCCACTGTAGGCGTAATGGCACCGGGCGAATACGAATTCAGCACCAATGATAAAGAAACCATGACCGTTGTCAGTGGTGCACTGACGGTAAAACTCCCCGGTAGCGATGAGTGGAATACCTATACCCAAGGAGACAGTTTTATTGTGCCAGCGGGTGAAGCCTTTCAATTAAAAGTAGCAGTGGATACGGCTTATCTCTGTACCTATGAGTAAAGGCACTTATGAATAAAGTGTACCTATGAGCAAAGGCAGCTAAGAATAAAAGCTGCCATGAACAAAGACACTTGCGAATAAAGCTCTCGCACAACAGCCTTTAGAGAAAATCTCTTACATACCAGCAGGAGGCTTGCACCTTAAGCCCCTGCTGATTTGCCCAGTTCAATCCATGTTTAACCAGCGCCTCAGCAT
>DRHD01000164.1 GCA_011049795.1 Porticoccus sp. | reverse complement strand
CTTGAATACCATCCTGATAGCTGAGCTTTACTGCTTTAATTTTGAAGTCTTTTGTATACTGCCATGTTTTTCTTGGATGATTATACTTTGGCATTTGCCACCTCCAGTTGTTAGTGGAGGTGTCTACTTTATCGGGGGAGGTTCATTTTCTTGTTATAAGGTTATATTGGTTCATAATCATTTCCTCCTCGTTCCTGTTTTTCAAACAGGGTCCATGCAAGATGGTCAAGATTAGTAGTAGCATTTATATAATAATCCGAATTGAATTTTTCAATTCCATCAATTTGTTGTTTTACCCACCATGATGCATTCCAAAAAACTGCGGCGACACCGCGATCTATCGTAGAACTATCTTTAGATTCAACACAAAAAGTTTTCATCTCTTCAAATAACTTTGAGAATAATTCTTTATCCCAGACCATTTCTGTTCTTAATTTAAGACTAAAGTTTTCGTATGTTTGAATTAAACTCATATTTCTTTATCTAAAGCCTTATAACAGTTTATTCAAGTGCCAATGGCGCTATATCACTTTGGCTCGCTATCCAAAGCCTACAGGCACGGAAGTTCTGATTTTTCATATTAAAATCAATGTGATAGATAAAATCGGTGGTTTTCATAACAGATAGTTAGTGCCTCCCTGTGGTTTTACCGCCATTCCCTTTGGCCTACCATCATATTCCTGTATCTATAAATATCAAGGGCTTACGATCTTACATTCGTTGATATAGTGCCATTGGCCGCTGATCTTGGGAATTTGCTTTCCACCAAATCTTGAGAATACTGTATATAAATACAGTATAAAGGCTTTCGACATGGATGACATCAGACATAGATCACCCACTAACTCACCACGCTTTCTTGATCAACTCAGACACCACATAAGATCATCTGGATTAGAAATGGGCAAGGGTCAGTGGGCAACGGTCAAGTCTTGAATTGTGAATTCTCCGGTGAAATTATCAAGAATTACACATCAACGACATGACTCTATTCTTTCCCTGGACTCTATGGTGCGGGTATCCCGGCACCAATACTCCCGCCTTCCTTAGCTTAGACCTCACCTAAAAATAAATCTTAGGCCCTAATTAATCATTTTAAATACTTTGTTTCTTAACTGTTGCTCTTCATTCACCAAATGATGCTGTGCCCCGGCAATAATCTCTAACTTCAAATGACAGAATTTTTTTCTCAACTCTTCGGTATTATGTTGCCAAGCCACTGCCATGTCACAGTTTCCTTGGATGACCATTAACGGATAATCACTGGGCGGTAATGCCGCAAACTCCTCTGTCCATCGTTTCATCGATGCTATCCATTCCATAGGAATATAGCCCGCCTGCAATGGATCATCATTGGCCAAAAATTGATTAAATGCTTCATTCGAAGAATTTGGTTTTAATTTTCGTTTTATTTTTTTCAAAAAACGGTGCAGAAATTTATAGGTTTTTTGACTTTTTTTCCAACCCCTGGGGTGAATAAGTGGCGCAAGCACTGTAATGTCAGTGAGGTCATTCTGGTAATGATGAGGTTTAGCGGCCAGAATATACTTCAACAGAATCGCACCCCCGGTACTCTGCCCTACCGCCTTCCAGGGTTTAGGGAAGCGTGAATGACATCGGTGCAACAGATCTGAAAAAATATCTACGTAATGATCAAAACTTTCAATGGTAACCCTCTCTCCACTGGACAACCCATGACCAGGTAAGTCAAAAGCTACCACCGCATAATTCAGGCTTAACAGATGATGTATCAATTGGCCGTAGAGACCTATGTGATCAAAATAGCCGTGCACAACAAAATAAGTGCCCCGAGGATTTTCTGGTGACCAGTAGTGTGTCGCAAGCTTGAAACCACTGCTGGGCAAATAGCCCAAATAGTGGCTTATATCTGCCAACTCTGCGGGTAGAGCTAAACTATAGTGATTTAAGTAGAGGGCTTCTTCCGCTGTTTTTTTAGTGCTGTCCCGCGAAAAATCAAAGACCAGTGGTCGTAATTCACGGCGTACTTTGTCCAGTTGCTCAGGGGTGATACTCATCTATTCAAATTACTCAGGGGCTGCCAGTATTAATATCAATGCAATGTACTACTATAATAGCAAACACTTAATGAGGGACATGTGTTTAATGCCATTGAACTAAACATCAGGAATGCATACAAACTATGTATATCTAAGGCCTTTAACTTTAAGGCTCACGGAATCATGCGAAAAAACTGCCTTATCATTTTTTATTTATTCCTAGCACTCTCATTACAGAGTTGCTCAAGCGTGAGCACACCAAACTCCTCTGCTAGCCAACCAGTTAGTCTCGACAAAGCATATTTTAAAATGCGCCTGACCACTACAGAGAAAGTCTCTGAAGAAGATAGCTATGGAGAAGAAAAGAGCTATGGAAAAATGATAATATTTTCAACAATTAACGGATATAACAAGCAACGATTACTGACTCAATACAATGTGATAGGCGACAGTTACATCAGTGCGACGGTGAACAAAACAACTGATGAAGTCACGTACCAAATTGATAGCATCATAGAATATAAAGATCATGACGCACGCTTATACAAGCACATCAATTACACAGTTAATGGCCGTCAGTATTCGGGTGATGGCACGCTTGTAGACCAAACGGTGGACTGCAAGGGGCACCAATATAGCGGGTGCCTACGCAAGGAGCATGTTGTATTCACAATGACCCAACAAACCATTGAGCAGATCGCGATAAATTATACCGAAGGGTCTGAAGACAAGTGGCGATATACATTATCACCAGAAAAAGACAGAAGTTATTCAGCCCATTTATTTGTGGCAGAAATTGCTGCCTTAGTTGAGGCCGTGAATGAGAACAAAAGGCCTCAGGGTTTATAAGAAAAGAGGAACATAATGGGGAATAGAGTCTTCTTTGCCCGTCATTGATAGTTCAGGTGTCACTTTCCTTCAATGCTTTTACAATCAGCTATAATTTAATATCAGACATCCAAGAAACTGGCGACGCTGTAGTGGCCACTGCTTTTTTAGGAAAACAATATGCGAATTAATCACCGTTTCTTTTTTTATTTAGTTATGGCGCTATTTCTACAGGGATGTTCAAGCACGAGTACACCAGACACCCCCTCGGAACAGCCTTCTACTGAACATGTTCAACCCGCTGAACCCGCTCCTACTTTGGACAAAGCGCATTTTAAACAACATATCATCACAAAAGAGAGGGACTCGGGAAAAACGATCGTGTTCTCCACTATTAATGGGTTTAAGAAGGACATGGTTACTGATCGTAGACCCTGGGGAGAGAGCTATATCAGCGCCGCTGTGGATAAAGAAACAGGGGATATCACTTATCAAATCAATACTATTGTAAAGTACAGATCTCGTAAAATTCATCTATACCGTGAGGTCCGTTATGACTCAAACGGTGAGACAAAATTCATAGACGCAACTATTTTAGAACGGAAAGTATATTGTCTGGAACCAAGAAAAACTGACGCCACAAGAGGAACGAGATGCTATCCATCAGAACGTGTTGTATTTACTCTAGATCAGGAGCAGATAACCAAACTTTCAGAAGGTTATACCGGCGATGTTCAAGCTCAACTGCGATATACGATGTTGCCAAGATCTGGCCCCATCTATTTAGCCGCGTTATATCTGGCTGAAATTGCTGCCTTAGTAGAGGTCGTCGAGGAATACAGGACGTCGCTGGATTTATAAGTGATAGACAAAAAAAAGGTGGTTATAAGCTAACCACCTTTTTTCATTCAGCCTTATTTCATTCAATCTTTTTTTGATTACACGCTGGCTACGCCAACTCTCCGCTCAAATACCTCTGAAACATAGCCTCTAAACTCACTGGTGTGATTTTGCTGGCATTACCTGCCGCACCAAAGGCTTCATAGCGGGCCACACAAATATCCTTCATTGCATCGGTCGTCGCCGCCAGGTATTTTCGTGGATCAAATTCTGCTTTGTTATTCGCCAGGAATCTACGCACGGCCCCCGTAGAAGCCAACCGCAAATCAGTATCGATATTCACCTTGCACACGCCATGTTTGATGCCTTCCACGATTTCTTCTACGGGCACACCATAGGTTTCAGGGATTTCACCGCCAAACTCATTGATGACCGCCAACCACTCCTGAGGCACTGAGGAAGAACCATGCATGACTAAGTGGGTGTTGGGGATGCGAGCATGAATTGCCTTGATACGATCAATGTCAAGAATATCCCCCGTGGGTGGTCGTGAAAACTTGTAGGCCCCATGTGAGGTGCCGATAGCAATCGCCAGTGCATCTACACCGGTTTTGGCAACAAAATCTGCGGCCTCCTCCGGGTCGGTCAATAACTGGTCATGGGTCAATGTTCCCTCAGCGCCCACACCGTCTTCTTCTCCGGCCTGACCGGTTTCCAGCGACCCTAAACAACCCAGCTCACCTTCCACAGATACACCACAGGCATGGGCCATTTCAACTGTTCGCCGAGTGACCTCAACGTTGTATTCATAGGAAGCAGGTGTTTTACCATTTTCTTCCAGTGAGCCATCCATCATCACTGAGCTGAAACCCAACTGAATAGAGCGTTGGCAAATGGCCGGGCTGGTGCCGTGATCCTGATGCATACAGACGGGAATATGCGGAAACTCTTCAATAGCGGCCAGTATCAAGTGGCGCAAAAACGGTGCACCTGCGTATTTTCTGGCGCCCGCTGAAGCCTGAACAATCACCGGCGAGTTAGTTTGATCCGCAGCTTCCATAATTGCGCGCATCTGTTCCAAATTATTGACATTAAATGCAGGAACGCCGTAGTTATTCTCGGCGGCGTGATCCAATAGTTGGCGCATTGAAATAAGTGCCATAAGTCTGCTCCTTACTTATATTAGTGATAGGCCCGGTCGCTAACATTATCACTCAAAATAGTTTCCGGACGATTGCGGCCTCGCCGCTAATTCTGCTGTTAATTCTAGGTGTATGATTCAAGTGCTGGCGCGTGCTTCAAGCACAGCAACAGCAGGTAGTACCTTCCCCTCTACATATTCCAAGAAAGCCCCACCACCTGTAGAGATATAGGAAATTTTATCAGCGATATTGTATTTGTCCACTGCGGCCAGGGTATCGCCACCTCCTGCAATGGAGAAGCCATCGCTGGCGGCGATAGCCTCTGCTATTACCCGGGTTCCCTCGCCAAACTGGTCAAACTCAAACACCCCCACGGGGCCATTCCAAATAATCGTACCTGCATTTTTGAGCAGCTCCGCCAGTGCTTTCGCTGTGGTTGGGCCGATATCAAAAATCATATCGTCGTCCACAACTTCCCCCACTTCTTTAAGTGTAGCTTCAGCAGATTCAGAAAACTCTTTACCCACCACCACATCTGAAGGCAACGGAATACTGGTTTTAGCCATCAGTCTTTTAGCGCGGGGAATCAGATCATGCTCACAAAGTGATTTACCCACAGGTAACCCCTGTGCTGCCAAAAATGTATTGGCGATACCGCCGCCAACAATCAGTTGATCTACTTTATCAGAGAGTGCTTCCAGAACAGTGAGCTTCGTGGACACTTTAGAGCCACCAACAATAGCCACCATCGGTCGGGCAGGATTAGCCAATGCTTTTTCCAGTGCATCCAGCTCTCCGGCCAGCAGTGGCCCGGCACAGGACACCGGTGCATATTTGGCCACACCATGGGTAGAGGCCTGAGCACGGTGAGCAGTGCCAAAAGCGTCCATCACAAAAATATCGCATAGCGATGCGTAGGCCCTGGCGAGGGTCTCATCATCTTTTTTCTCACCGGGGTTAAAGCGAACATTTTCCAACAGAGCCAATTCGCCGTCTTGCAATTCACCCCCTTGCAACCCGGGACCTGATGCCCAATCACTGATAATTTTTACTTCTAAGCCAAGTAATTTACCCAGGTGGTTAGCCACGGGCTGCATGGAGAATTGCGGATCAAACGCCCCTTCAGTGGGACGACCCAGATGGGACATCAAAATAACTTTAGCACCTGTTTTCATTGCATGCTTGATGGTAGGCAACGCCGCACGAATTCGTGCATCTGAGGTAACGATACCCTCTTTAACCGGCACATTGAGGTCTTCACGAATCAATACCCGCTTGCCGGCTAAATCCAAATCCATCATTTTAATGACATTCAGGGTCATATTGTTTTCACTTTCCTGTCTCGGTTAACCAGTGCGTTACTAGCTCAATCATACGATTGGCATATCCCCATTCGTTATCAAACCAAATCAACACCTTCACTAACCGCTGCTGGCTAACCCGGGTTTGGCTGGCATCGACGATTCCACTGCGGGGATCATGATTAAAATCACAGGAAGCCAAGGGTTCTTCGGTATAACCTAGAATACCCGCCAAGGGGCCGTCAGCTGCCTGCTGTAACACCTGATTCACAGCACTGACATCCACATCGGTTTTCAGTAATACTGATAGGTCGATGACTGACACATTAATAGTGGGCACCCGCATGGCCTGAGCTTCAAAGCGGCCTTCCAACTCCGGCAGCATACGATCGATACCACGAGCCAGGCCCGTATCCACTGGAATAATTGACTGTACGGCAGCACGGGTTTTCCGTAAATCAGTATGGTGGTAAGCATCAATGACGGGCTGATCATTCATTGCCGAATGAATAGTGGTGATGACCCCGCCTTCAATATCAAATGCCTCGTGCAATGTCTTAATCACCGGAACCACACAATTGGTGGAACAAGACGCATTAGAAATGATGGTTTCTTCACCACTCAGGCTTTTCTCGTTAACCCCAAGCACAATGGTGGCATCCACGGTGGATTCTGCAGGTTGTGAGAACACTACTTTTTTAGCGCCAGCAGACAGGTGTTGCTCCGCCGTTTCTCGGTCAGTGAATGTACCGCTACATTCCAGCACCACATCGATGCTCAACTCAGCCCAAGGCAGCTGTTGAATATCATCACTGTGAAAGACTGAAATAGCATCACCATTTACCGTCAGCACATCATCAGTAAGTTCTACACTACCGGGAAAGCGACCATGGGTGGAATCATACTTGGTTAAGTGGGCAATGGTTTTGCAGTCAGCGGGCTCATTGATGGCCACTACCTGGATATTTTCACGGCCAGCGGATTCATAAAGCGCACGCAGTACTGAGCGTCCGATTCGACCATAGCCGTTAATCGCCGCGCGAATCAATGGTGATAACCCTGCTGTGAATCCATTGCTCTTCCAGTCACCGACATTCCAGTAACAATCAAAGTTGTGACATGACGGCCTTAACGACGTTTTCCACCGTAAAGCCAAACTGTTTCATCAACTCACCACCGGGTGCGGATTCTCCAAAGGTAGTCATCCCCACCACTCGGCCATCGAGGCCTACATACTTGTACCAGTAATCAGCATGGCCCGCTTCCACCGCCACACGTGTGCGAACACTCGGAGGTAATACCGCATCGCGATAGGACGACTCTTGAGCAGCAAATATCTCAGCGCAGGGCATGGAGACAACACGGACCTTAACGCCCTTCTCGGCAAGCTGACTTGCCGCATCAATAGCCAATTCTACTTCAGAACCCGTAGCAATGATGATTGCCTGTGGTTCATTGGTGCAGTCACGAAGTATGTAGCCACCCCGTGCCACGTTGGCCAATTGTTCCTTGTTACGCAGCTGTGGCGCCAAACCCTGACGACTAAAGACCAATGCACTGGGGCCATCCTTACGCTCAATAGCGCTCTTCCAGCACACCGCTGATTCCACGGTATCGCAGGGACGCCAAGTATGTAGATTTGGTGTTGTACGCAGTGATGTCAATTGCTCTACCGGTTGGTGGGTAGGGCCATCTTCACCCAATCCAATAGAGTCGTGGGTGTAGACAAAAATAGTCTTCTGTTTCATCAATGCAGCCATACGTACCGCATTGCGAGCATATTCCATAAACATCAGGAAGGTCGCACCGTAGGTCACGAACCCGCCGTGTAACGTGATGCCATTCATCATCGCGCTCATACCAAATTCACGGACACCGTAAAAAATATAGTTGCCGGAAGCATCAGCAGCGCTGACCCCTTTGGAGCCAGACCAAAGGGTCAGGTTGGAACCCGCCAAGTCCGCAGAACCACCCAGTAATTCGGGCAACAACGGACCGAAAGCATTGAGGCAATTTTGGGAGGCTTTACGAGAGGCCACTTTTTCCATGGCCTGCTGGCACTGATCAATATACGCATCGGCCTTTTCACTGAAGTCCGCAGGTAATTCTCCATTCACTCGGCGCTCAAACTCAGCCGCCAGCTCCGGATGTGCAGTGCGGTAACCATTTAACTTTTCATTCCAGGTCGACTGTGCAGAGGAGCCCTTCTCCAGACCATTCCAGCGGGCATAAATGTCAGTAGGCACATCAAATGGCCCGTGCTGCCAACCCAATTGCTCGCGGGCCAGAATAATCTCATCAGCTCCCAGAGGGGCTCCGTGACACTCTTCCTTACCCTGCTTGCTGGGCGAACCAAAACCAATAATGGTCTTACAGCAAATTAGTGTCGGTTTGTCTGTTTCCAGACGAGCCACTTCGATTGCGGCCTTGATGGCATCGGAGTCATGTCCATCAACATTGGGAATCACTTGCCAACCGTAGGCCTCAAAACGTGCTGGGGTGTCATCAGTGAACCAACCCTCAACCTGACCATCAATAGAGATGCCATTGTCATCATAAAAGGCGATCAATTTACCTAGCTTTTGGGTCCCCGCCAGAGAAGAAACTTCATGGGAAATACCTTCCATCAAACAACCATCACCCAGGAAGCAATAGGTATGATGATCCACCACATCATGACCGGGGCGATTAAACTGGGCAGCAAGAATTTTTTCAGCCAGCGCCATACCAACAGCGTTACTGAGACCCTGCCCTAATGGGCCAGTCGTTGTTTCTACACCAGGGGCATAGCCGTACTCCGGGTGACCCGGTGTTTTGGAATGCAGCTGGCGAAAGTTTTTTAGTTCCGCAATGGGCAGGTCGTAGCCGCTCAAATGCAACAGAGAATACAGCAGCATGGAGCCGTGACCGTTCGACAGTACAAAGCGGTCGCGATTTGCCCAACTGGGGTCAGCAGGGTTGTGAACCAAGTAGTCATTCCACAGAACTTCAGCGATATCGGCCATTCCCATAGGCGCACCGGGGTGACCACTGTTGGCTTGTTGAACGGCATCCATACTGAGCGCACGAATCGCATTGGCGAGATCACGTCTGGTTGGCATCAAGAAGAGCTCCTGCTGGAAAAATAGGGGGTAACGAGGGGCGCTATTTTCTCGTACTAGCGCGGCTCAGTAAACAGCCAGCAACGATCTTTTGATCTATATCGCCATTCATTCCTATCTATTTTCAAGTCTACCCTCTTAATCTATATCAATATATTTTGATATAGATATTTAGCTGTGATAAAGTCCCCACCCATGACAATTACCGCCCAACCAATTGAAGAACACTGCACAGACCCAGCAGCCCTCCCAGCAGTGTTCTGCACCGATACACTGGCCGCCTTTTGTAAGGCCGCTGGTGATCCGTTGCGATTGGAAATTCTCCGCGTGTTACGACATAACGCCTACGGTGTTCTTGAATTGAGCCAGCTATTTGAGGTTAAGCAGTCGGGCATGAGCCACCACCTGAAGGTCTTGGCTAATGCTGGGCTGGTTGCTACTCGGCGAGAAGGTAATTCGATTTTTTATCGTCGCGCACCGCTACCTGTAGAACCTGCTCTACAAGAATTGCACCGCCACCTATTTGCTACAGTTGACCTGCTGGAACTGTCTTCCGCATTACAGCAACGTGTCCGCCTGACCAATCAAGAGAGAACAAAAGCCTCACGAGAGTTCTTTGAGCAAAATGCTGACCGATTTCATGCTAATCAAGACTTGATTGCCGGCTATGCCCAGTATGGAGAAATCGTCACTGATTTTTTGGATGCCACACCTGTTAGAAAAGATGTGGTGCTCGAGGTGGGTCCGGGAGAAGGCGGGTTTCTACCTAACCTATCCAAACGATTTTCCCAAGTTATTGCTCTCGACACCTCAGATGAAATGCTCAGTCGATCCCGCAAGATAACGGCGGAACAACACCTCACCAATGTGCAGCTTGTTCACGGTGATACCAGCTTAGCCCTTGAACAACAACTAAGGGCCAACTGCATTACCCTTAATATGGTACTGCACCACACACCGGATCCCGCACGCATTTTAGAAGACCTGGCTCAATTGCTCACCCCTGGTGGTGTACTGCTCGTCACCGATCTCTGCCATCACGATCAAAGTTGGGCGCGAGAAGCTTGCGGTGATTTATGGCTGGGATTCGAACCTAACGACCTCAGTAATTGGGCTTCTGCCGCCGGCCTTGTAGAAGGTGAAAGCCTCTACCTCGCCCAACGCAATGGTTTTCAAATACAGCTACGTCAATTCTTCAAGGACAGTAAGCACTAACTTACAATTATAGGAACAATATCTATGTCTAGTTATAGCTTGTTTACCTCCGAGTCTGTTTCAGAGGGCCATCCAGATAAGATGGCCGATCAGATCTCCGATGCCATACTCGATGCCATTCTTAAAGATGACCCCCATTCTCGAGTGGCCGTAGAAACCATGGTAAAAACGGGTATGGCTGTTATTGCCGGAGAAGTAAGAACGGACACCTATGTAGATCTGGAAGACATTGTCCGCGGCGTTATTATAGACGTCGGCTACACCAGTTCTGATGTTGGTTTTGACGGTGCATCCTGTGCGGTACTCAATGCCATTGGCAAACAATCCCACGACATAGCTGTGGGCGTCGATGCAGGTGAGACAAAAGAACTCGGTGCCGGAGACCAAGGGCTTATGTTTGGTTATGCCACCAACGAGACTGATGTGCTGATGCCTGCACCTATCTACTATGCACACCGGCTGGTGGAGCGGCAGGCACACCTACGTAAACACGGCGTGTTTCCTTGGCTTCGCCCGGATGCAAAAAGTCAGGTAACTTTGCGCTATGACAATGGCAAACCTGTGGCCATTGATGCTGTCGTGCTCTCTACACAACATTCACCTGATATTTCTTTGGCTGATTTGCAAGAGGCGGTACTAGAAGAAATTATCAAACCTGTGCTGCCACAGGAGTGGCTACACAGCGACACCAAATACCATATCAACCCCACCGGGCAGTTCATTATTGGTGGCCCCATGGGCGACTGCGGGCTTACCGGTAGAAAAATCATTGTAGATACCTACGGTGGTATGGCCCACCACGGTGGCGGCGCCTTCTCGGGTAAAGACCCGTCCAAAGTAGACCGCTCCGCTGCGTATGCAGCGCGCTATGTAGCAAAGAATATTGTTGCTGCAGGCCTCGCTGATCGCTGTGAAATACAGGTCTCCTATGCCATTGGTGTAGCTGAGCCAACCTCCATTAGTGTAAACACTTTCGGTACCGGCAAGCTTAGCAATGATGAAATTGTCGCCCTGATACGAGCCAATTTTGATCTTCGTCCACAGGGGTTAATTGAAATGCTCGACCTCAAACGACCCATTTATCGAGCAACGGCTGCTTACGGACACTTTGGCCGAGAAGAAGATAACTTCACCTGGGAAAAAACTGACAGAGTCGATGCTCTCAAGGCCGCTCTTTAAGCCGCCGGCTTAACTGGCCATAAAAACCCCAGCCTATTGATTTTTAAGGAATAAATATGACCAAGATGAATGATTATAAAGTGGCCGATATCAGCCTTGCTGAATGGGGCCGCAAGGAAATTTCTATCGCCGAAACAGAAATGCCTGCTCTGATGGCTTTACGTGAGAGCTATAAAGCGGAACAACCGCTGGCAGGAACGAAAATTCTTGGCTGTATTCATATGACCATTCAAACAGCAGTATTGATCGAGACACTAGAGGCTCTCGGTGCAGAAGTACGCTGGACATCCTGTAATATTTTCTCCACTCAGGATCATGCCGCAGCAGCCATTGCCGCCAATGGCACGCCGGTATTTGCCTGGAAGGGCGAGACGGAAGAGGAATACGAGTGGTGCCTTGAACAACAGGTTCTGAAAGATGGCCAACCCTGGGCCGCCAATATGGTGCTTGATGATGGGGGTGACCTGACGGCCCTACTGCATGAGAAATACCCTCAAGTGCTGGAGAATGTTCACGGCATTACCGAGGAAACCACAACCGGTGTTCACCGACTGTACGATATGCTGAGCAAGGGTGAACTGAAAGTGCCTGCCATCAACGTGAACGACTCAGTCACCAAGTCAAAGAATGACAACAAGTACGGTTGCCGTCACAGCCTTAACGATGCGATCAAGCGTGCCACCGACCACCTGCTAGCCGGTAAAAAAGCTTTGGTTATCGGTTATGGTGATGTGGGCAAAGGCTCAGCCCAGTCTCTGAACCAGGAAGGCATGATTGTAAAAGTCACTGAAGTCGACCCCATCTGTGCTATGCAGGCCTGTATGGACGGTTTTGAAGTGGTTTCCACCTATCAGGATGGTGATCCATCCAAGGGCGTCAACACCGACTTACTGGCGACGATTGACTTGCTGGTCACCTGCACCGGTAACTATAACGTCTGCGATGCGGATATTCTGGCCGCGCTGAAATCTGGCTGCGTGGTGAGCAATATTGGTCATTTTGATAATGAGATTGATACTGCCTACATGCGTGAAACCTGGCAGTGGGATGAGATAAAACCACAGGTACACAAGGTGTTCCGTAACCGCGATACCAACGACCACTTGCTACTGCTTTCTGAGGGCCGACTGGTCAATCTGGGCAATGCTACGGGTCACCCCAGCCGGGTAATGGATGGCTCATTCGCTAATCAGGTGCTGGCTCAGATCCACCTGTATGCACAGAAATTTGCCCACCAGGATGAAGCGGCTAAAACTGAATTATTACGGGTTGAAGTGCTACCCAAAAAGCTGGATGAAGAGGTCGCGGCACATATGGTCAATGGATTTAGCGGTGTTATTACCCGCCTCAAACCAGAACAAGCCGAGTACATTAACGTACCCATGGAAGGGCCATTCAAGGGCGACAGCTACAGGTACTAAACCTGCAAATATCACAACAGAAAAATAAGCCCACATAATAAATGGGCACTAATGACAAAAAAGAACTGACTATGACAAATCATCACCTAAGCTTCGAGTTTTTCCCCCCAAAGACCCCTGAGGGTAGGAAAAAACTTCAGGACACCCATCGCCAACTGGCCAAATTTGAACCAGAGTTTTTCTCGGTAACCTATGGTGCCGGGGGCTCTACTCGTGAATTCACCCGCGATATCGTCCTTGAAATTCAGCGTACCGGTTCCATTGCATCACCCCACCTGTCCATTAGTGGTGATAGCCATGAATCAGTGTTGGCGTTGCTTCAAAGTTACAAGGATGCAGGTATCAAACGCATTGTGACTCTGCGCGGTGATCTACCTTCGGGTATGGGTGGTGCTGGGCAGTTGGTTTATGCGAACGAGTTGGTGAGCTTTATCCGTGAGCACTTTGGTGACACCTTTGAGCTGTTAGTTGCTGCCTATCCAGAAATTCATCCAGAGGCAGAGAGCTACGAAAAGGATATCTACTGGCTGGGGAAAAAATTTGAAGCGGGTGCCAGTCGTGCTATCACCCAATATTTTTACAACCCAGATAGCTATTTTTACTATCTGGATCAATGTGGCAAAGCGGGTATCGACCAGCCGATTATTCCCGGTATTATGCCCATCATCAACTATCAGAATCTGGTTCGGTTCTCTGATAGCTGTGGCGCTGATATTCCCCGCTGGATCCGCCAGCGACTTCAACAATACGGGAATGACACTGAAAGTATTAAGGCGTTCGGCCTGGAGGTTGTGACTAACCTCTGTGAAAAATTGTTGGCTGGTGGTGCACCGGGGCTACATTTTTATACCATGAATCAGGTGGAGGCTAACACAGCTCTGTGTCGTAACCTGGGTTTTACTGAAGAGCTTGGTTGACATCTAATGCGTGATATTCGGGTTTTTACTGACCAACCCCTGACCACTGGTGAGGCGGTGACGTTAGATGAGATAGCCTCTCGTCATTTGGTCACGGTACTACGGCTAAAGGCGGGCGACCCGATCTCACTGTTCAATGGCCAAGGTGGTGAATTTCTCGCGACGCTTAACCAATGCAACAGTAAACAAGTTACAGCCTCCATTACTGACTTCACTGATACTGAGCGTGAATCCCCTTTACATATCCATTTGGGTATCGGGATGTCCCGAGGTGACCGGATGGACTGGGTCATCCAAAAGGCTACCGAAGTGGGTGTTACTGAAATATCGCCACTGTATACCGAACGTACTGAAGTCAAACTGAAAGGGGATCGAGCTGAAAAGAAACTACGCCACTGGCAGCAAGTCAGTATTAGTGCCTGTGAACAGTCTTACCGTAATCGAGTCCCAGTCATCCACCCTCCCATTACCGTCAATCAGTGGCTCAGCTCGGTGAAAGCGGAAAAAAAATTAGTACTACATCACCGCAGCCAACACAGTATCTCTGAGTTGGGAGAACAACAAGCAGCGAGCGCCGCCCTGTTAATCGGCCCAGAAGGTGGGCTGAGTACGGATGAAATCAAACGAGCAGAAGAACATAGCTTTATACCATTGACCCTTGGGCCACGGGTATTGCGAACTGAAACTGCACCCGTTGTGGCCATCAGTATCCTCCAGTCACTGTGGGGTGATTTTCTCTAGGTAAACCATACCTAACGCTCGTTTTGGCTATCCCCAGTCACCACCGCACCGACCCCACCACGACGAGGATCACCCACACCATGAAAACGATGGCCATCAAACTCCACCGTATGAACACCCCCAAAATATAAATTAAGCTGTTCCCAATGTTGCTGATTGTCGTAATCAGCTTTCAGCCCATCGAGCTGGCCTATTTCAAATCCTGGCTCAATGTTAAGCACGCCATTTTCATAATGTATCCGTGGTGCCGATACCGCCTGCTCTGGCGACATATCAAAATCCACCAGATTACTAACTACTTGAAGAATGGCGGTACGGATCCGGTTTGAACCTCCCGAACCCAATGCCACAGAGGTACCATTTCCCAACTGCAATAAGCTGGGAGACATCATTGAAGTCATTCGCTGGTTCTCTGGCCAGCAGTGAAAGCCCTCTGGGTTAATATCTTCTTCTCCCAGCATGTTGTTCAACATAATGCCTGTGCCGGGAATCATATAGCCGCAACCCTCTCCATTGCTCACCGTCATAGCCGCGGTATTCCCCGCAGCATCAACCACACTTATGTGTGTTGTCCCACGTAAGCAGCGAGCATGATCGGCCACCTGCTGGCGGTACTGGTTTAGATAATGCTCCTCCAGCAGATGCTCAGCCAGTCCGCTGCCCCTCTCTAGAAGCATATCCAAACGTGCCTGGTTAGTGGCCGCCATCACGGCGGCTAACAGATCCAAGTGGTGGTGACTGCCAAAGCCAAAGGCTGATAAATCTTGCTGCTCCAACAGCTTCAGGGCCATGGCAATCAAAATCCCCCCTGAGGCTGGGGGTGGGTTGGTAAATAACCGGGCGTGTCGATAGTTCAGCTGTAAGGGTTTCCTGCGTATCACCTGATAGTGGCGCAAATCATCACAGGTTAAATAGCCTCCGCCGCCCGCACAGAGCTGTTCGATTTTTCTGGCTATCTCACCCTCATAAAATAGCTTGTCGCCCTCACTTGCCAAGCGGGCCAATGTGTCAGCCAAGGCTGGCTGCTTGAGTAACTCATGTTCACCGACCAACGAACCAGAACGTATTGGGCTGCTGTATGTCTGCCGTGCTTCCGGGGTAGCAGAATAGATGGGGCTAACAATGTCAAAAATCTTTGCCTGGAGGTGACTAAATTGAACCCCCTCTCGCGCCGCTTTTATCGCAGGTTCTACGAGTCGGCCAATGGGTAGCGTACAAAGGTCACGGTGAATATCAAACATACCACGAACTGAACCCGGCACAGCAATGGCACCCAACCCGATATGAAATTCCTGTGACACGGTGCCGAAATCAGCATGAATAGGGAAAAAATCAGGAGAAACTGTCGACTTACTCGAATGCGGTGTTTGTACAAAAAAGTCATATACCAGTGGATCGGCCCCTGCTTTTTGGGCCAGCATATAACCACCACCGGCCAGTGATGCCAGCACAGGCTCTACAACACAAGCACAAAAATGGGCAGCCACAATAGCGTCAAAGGCATTACCACCTTCTTGCAGGATTTCTTCGGCTGCAGCTACAGTCAGTGGGTGACCTGCTGCAACGGCACCCTTAGTCACAGACACTCACATTTCCCCATACATAAAAAGTTGAATACTTAATGTATAGAATATTATCGTGGTTTTGAATTTATTAATGCGCCTATATTAGGAAAATACAAACACAGAATATTATGGTGAAAAAAATTAGATCATCCAGAGGAGCCGGGAAGTTTCTCTCTGTTAAAGCAAATGAGGGCTGACAACAGGAAAAGTCTAAAATAGAGAATGGCGTAACGTTAAATGGTGTCGAGAGCATGCTCTCGACACCATTTAATAAATCTTATTAAGACAAACCTTATTTATTACGCTCTATTTAATGCGCTTTCGCTTTTTTATCTTTGTACATCGCATCAAAATTAATGGGGGCAAGCATCAGCGGAGGGTAACCCGCTTTAAGCAGCGTGTGGTCCACTGTTTCACGAAGATAAGGAAACATGATAGACGGGCAAGCTGAGTTCAATGCCTCTTCCAGACGGTCTTCAGGAAAGCCTTTGATGATAAACATCGCGGATTGATCAATAGTAAGGCTGAATGCGGCTATTTCTTCATTCTTTGCCGTAACTTCTACAGTCAAAGTCACTTCATAGCGGTCATCATCAATAACATTATGGGTAATATTGAGATCCAGTGTAGTGACTGGTTTCCAGTCAGTACCAAAAACACTGGCAGAATTCGGTGATTCAAAAACCTTTTTCTTTAAATATATTTTCTGCATTGAAAAATGCGGTTCATTCGTTTTCTGATCATTGTTCTCTTTGGACATCATATTCTCCTCAACACATATAAATTACGGTCAACCAACCTAACCAATAATGTTGGGGTGACTGGCAATATTTCAATAGATATAGATAAATATTTCTAACCAGTGCTGCTGGCAGACATGAGCTAGACCGGGCCTTCGAAGAATTAAATATTTACTTGTGGGTGTTAAGAAAATAGATACGAAAGGGTTTACACCGAGTCCAGTTTAGAAATTCTGACAAGCCTAAAATAGATAGGTCCCGGCCAAGGGCCGGGACCTAGTACTACTTTACAACATCTTAGATCTTCGCAGGAGCAGGCATTTCTACCCACTCGAAGAAAGTCTTCAAGTCTGGTTGGAAATCGTGCATTACTGGGTACCAAGGTACTGGAGCTTCAATATCAAGCATTGTTCCACACGTTGGGCACGAGTACTCACGATAGTGCTGCCAAGTAGTATCAGGTGACATCAGACGAGGATAAACCTGGTCCATTTTTTCCGCAGTATCACGGACATAAATGTTAGCACCCAACTTCCAGTTTTCTCGGTAATCGCCGAAATCATGGCCACAATCACACTTAACGATAATTTCGCCATCAGTAGCTGATTCCACAAGTTAAGCAAATGTTCGCATCCAGCTTTGGTTTGTCTGATCCGTTCCTGAATGAATTTAAAACATTCTGGGATCTGCCAGCCGATTGGAATCTGTTGGAATCAAGCCTGGGTATCCCCATGTTTGGCTCTGATGTGACCATGGATATCAGTGAAATGCCGGACTGCAAGCCCGTCATTATGACTGAGGAATAAGCGCTTACTTAGCCATTGAGCGGGGTGGTCATAGTTCACTATGTATCACTCCATCATTGACGAATTGAACGAAGATAAGAGAATTTAGATATGTCTACATATACTAAGAAGCAGGTTTCTGACCTGGTACAAGGAAGCCTTGATTGGGATTCCGTTCACAAAATGCTGTCCATGCCTAAAGATGAAGGTCGTTACGCT
>DRHD01000163.1 GCA_011049795.1 Porticoccus sp. | reverse complement strand
GAGCATGGGAATACACACGAGTAATCTGAGACTTATCAGTAGTTGGCCCCGCCAATAAGTGATGGTGGATACGAAGCTCCACTTCACCACAAATATTTAGCGTGGAGTCCAGAAAAGTATCCAGCGTGTGACTGATCACGCCTTCCGTTGAGTTTTCGACGGGCACGACACCGTAATTTACCGCACCAGCATCCACTTCTCGAAATACTTCATCAATGGCGCTCATTGAGACAGTAACGGCTGAATGGCCAAAGTGCTTTAAGGCCGCTTCCTGTGTAAAGGTCCCTTCAGGCCCGAGAAACGCTACTTTAACAGGCTGTTCCAATGCCAGACAGGCTGACATGATTTCACGAAAAAGCCGTGCCATTTCCTCATTATCCAGCGGACCCTGATTCTTCTCCATAATGTTACGAAGCACCTGAGCTTCCCGCTCAGGCCGGAAATAGACGACATCACCCTCAGCTTGCTTCACCTCAGCCACTTGCTGGGCACACTTAGCACGCTCACTAATCAATGTCAGGATCTGATGATCAATGCCATCGATCTGATCTCTTAGCTGGCCCAACGTTTTCTGACCCAGTTTTTTATTATTTGCCATGATTTCTGCCTGTCAGTCTTCCGACGTAACGTCTACCACATCGCCATCAGCCGAATCACTATCCCCTGAATCGCCATTAAGTGAATCACCATTAATTAAATCAGTGTCAACGGGCTCTGGCTCTTCAATACGAGCTAACCTAACCATGGTCTCACCCTTTTTCAGGCGAATCACGCGAACGCCCTGAGTATTACGACCCAGTTGAGAAATTTCATCACTACGGGTACGTACCATTGTTCCCTGATCTGAAATCAACATGATTTCGTCACCCTCAAACAATTGTACGGCACCGACAAGCGGGCCATTTCGTTCACTGGACTGAATCGCAATCATGCCCTTACCGCCACGCCCTTTTGTAGGGAATTCAGTCAGCGCCGTTCGTTTACCATAACCATTATTGGATACCGTCAGTACACAGCCACCCTCTTCCGGAATGACCATTGAGAGTACTTTTTGCCCCTCAGGCAAGCGCATACCACGAACCCCCTTCGACACACGGCCCATAGCACGAACATCTGACTCGGCAAATCGTACAGCTTTGCCTTCGCTGCTAAACAACATGACGTCACTATTACCGTCGGTAATCGCACTACCCACAAGATAGTCGCCATCCACCAAATCAACGGCTCGCAATCCAACGCTACGCGGACGAGAGTACTGTTCCAGAGAGGTTTTCTTCACCGTACCATTAGCGGTAGCCATGATCACAAATTTGTCTTCACTGTACTCATCTACCGTCAAAATACTGCTAATGCGCTCACCCTCGCCAAGCGGCAACAGATTGACCATCGGCCTCCCACGAGAATTTCGGCCTGCAACGGGGATTTGATACACCTTCAACCAATACACTTTGCCCAAATTGGTAAAGCAGAGAATAGTACTGTGCGTACTGGCAATCAGCAGGTGTTCAACAAAGTCTTCATCTTTCACCGCAGTGGCAGATTTTCCCATACCACCACGACGCTGGGCTTGATAATCACTCAAGGGCTGCGTTTTGGCATACCCACCGTGGGAAATTGTCACCACCCGATCTTCCTCGGTAATCAGGTCTTCAACGGTGAGGTCATGCAGTGATTCAATAATCTCACTGCGACGATCATCGCCAAATTCATCACTCACCGCCTGCAACTCTTCACGGATCAACTGCATCAGCACAGTGGCATCACCAAGAATCCTCAGGTATTCAATGATTTCCTCTAGCCTTTCCTGGTATTCAGCCAGTAGCTTATCGTGTTCCATACCCGTAAGGCGGTGTAAACGTAACTCTAGAATGGCCTGGGCTTGCACCGGTGATAAATAGTATTGCCCGTCACGCATACCAAAACCGGGTTCCAAATCTTCAGGACGACTGGCATCACTACCCGCGCGCTCCAAAAGTTGAGCTGCATTACTGGCATCCCAACCTCTCGCAATCAAAGCTTCTTTTGCTTCAGCAGGAGAAGGACACGACTTAATTAGCTCAATAATCTTATCAATATTGGCAATGGCAACGGCCAAACCTTCCAAAATATGCCCTCGCTCACGGGCCTTTCGGAGCAGATAAACGGTACGCCGTGTCACCACCTCACGACGGTGGAGAACAAAGGCCTCCAGCATTTCTTTCAGATTAAGGGTTCGCGGCTGACCATCCACCAACGCGACAACATTGATGCCAAATACATTTTGCAATTGGGTTTGGGCATAGAGGTTGTTGAGGATAACTTCACCCACCTCACCTCTTTTCAATTCAATCACTACGCGCAAGCCATCTTTATCCGACTCATCTCGCAGCTCAGAAATGCCTTCAATTTTCTTTTCTTTAACCAGCTCAGCGATACGCTCAATCAGGCGCGCCTTGTTCAACTGGTAGGGAAGCTCAGTAATGATAATAGTTTCACGGCTGGTCTTTTCATTCACTTCCACAGTCGCTCTGGCTCGCACATAGATGCGTCCACGCCCAGTACGATAGGCCTGAATAATTCCCGCTCTGCCATTAATAATGGCGGCAGTAGGAAAATCTGGACCTGGAATGTGCTCCATTAGCTCATCAATGGAGATATCGGCATTTTCAATCAGAGCTAGGCAGCCATTGACCACCTCTCTCAAGTTGTGAGGAGGAATATTGGTTGCCATGCCCACAGCAATACCAGAAGAACCGTTAACCAGAAGGTTTGGCACCCTAGTAGGCAACACCTCAGGAATCAGCTCATTGCCGTCGTAGTTTTCCACAAAGTCAACGGTTTCCTTATCCAGGTCCGCTAATAATGAGTGGGAAATTTTGGCCATGCGAATTTCGGTGTAACGCATAGCTGCTGCAGAATCACCATCCACAGAACCAAAGTTACCCTGTCCATCCACCAACATGTAGCGAAGAGAGAATGGTTGAGCCATTCGAACGATGGTGTCATACACAGCGGAATCGCCATGGGGGTGATATTTACCAATCACATCACCAACCACACGTGCAGATTTTTTGTAAGATTTGTTCCAGTCGTTATTAAGTACGCTCATCGCGAATAATACGCGACGATGCACCGGCTTAAGGCCATCTCTGACATCTGGCAGTGCCCGCCCGACAATAACGCTCATGGCGTAGTCGAGATAGGACTGTCGTAATTCGTCTTCGATATTAACGGGTAGGATTTCTTTGGCTAACTCACCCATACTACTGCTTATCCTTCTTATGCCCATCAACGGTCAAGCCGCTAAATCAAGCGCCGGATCATACCACAAAATGTCCCATCTTCGTTCCAGTATGTCTTTGTTTAATGATCTTTTTTGTGAGGGTATACTGCCCGTCTTATTTGTCGCCCAAGGAATAACCCTGCAATGGTAGCCATATCTGTCGACCTACTCATTTCCGCTCGATGGACTATCCCCGTAATCCCAAAGGGCGCGGTGTTTGAGGACTGCTCTGTCGTAATCGACCAGGGCAATATTGTGGCGATTCTTCCCACCACCGAGGCAACCAGAAAATATATGGCCTTGGAGCATATTGAGCTGCCCAATCATGTGCTTATTCCCGGGCTGATCAACACTCACAGCCATGCAGCCATGACACTTCTCCGAGGTTATGCCGATGATCAGCCACTGCAAACCTGGCTAGAAAAACATATATGGCCTGCCGAAGGGCAATGGGTAAGTGAAGACTTTGTCCGTGATGGTACTGAGCTCGCCATAGCGGAGATGATTCGCAGTGGTACCAGCTGTTTCTCAGATATGTATTTCTTTCCGGATTGCGCTGCAGAAGTCGCCAGCCATAGCGGAATTCGCAGCCAGATCGCCTTCCCTATTTTTGACTTCCCTTCGGCCTGGGGGCGCGGCCCAGAAGACTATATTCATAAAGGCCTCCAGTTACGTGATGACTACAAGGATCGAGACCTTACACGTATCGCTTTTGGCCCTCATTCTCCCTACACTCTCTCTAATGGGCCATTAGAAAAAATAGCGACCTATGCAGAAGAACTTGATAGCTACGTACAAATTCATCTCCATGAAACGGCGAAAGAAATTACGGATAGCATTCAAGAGCATGGAGCGAGGCCCATACAGCGGCTGGTAGAACTAGGCCTTCTATCCCCACTGACCCAATGTGTCCATATGACACAACTTGACGAACAAGATATTTCCACACTGGTGGAACATAACGCACATGTAATTCACTGCCCCGAGTCCAACTTGAAGCTGGCCAGTGGGTTCTGCCCGGTAACAACATTACTCGATAACGGCATTAACGTAGCCTTAGGCACTGACGGTGCCGCCAGCAACAATAACCTTGATATGTTTGATGAGATGTCCACGGCAGCGCTCGTAGCCAAGGCCGTATCAGGGAATGCCGGTGCCGTCGACGCCCATACTGCCCTGCAAATGGCCACGATCAATGGCGCCAAGGCAATGGGCTGGGACGATCAAATTGGCAGTATTGAGGTCGGTAAAAGTGCTGATTTGGCAGCCGTCACACTTGGCACAATTGAATCAGAACCTCTGTATAATCCTGCCTCCCAGTTGGTTTATACCAATGCGGGTAGCCGAGTTAGCCACCTGTGGGTAAATGGCGTAGCGCTCATGGTAGAACGGCAACTACAAACCTTGAATGAACAGGAAATACTTATTAAGGCGCAACAGTGGCAACGTAAAATAGCCAACAACGAGTAATACCAAGACACAGGTAGAGAAATTAAAAAACCGCTCTCTGATCAACAGAGTAGGTCTGGAAAACCAAGTATAAAAGTAACTAATATCGGAATTTATTGATGTCAGAACTCAACCACTCACCACAAAACATTGACCGCGCTGAAATTGCCAAGTTTGAAGCTTTGGCCAGCCGCTGGTGGGACCAGGAAAGTGAATTCAAATCGCTACATGATATAAATCCACTGAGAGTAAACTGGATAGACGAGCACTCCCCCGTCGTCGAATGCAAACTACTCGATGTTGGTTGTGGTGGTGGTATCCTGGCAGAATCCATGGCACACAGAGGCGCTGATGTTACTGGCATTGATATGGGCAAAGCACCCCTGGCCGTCGCCAGACTTCACAGCTTGGAATCAGGCATATCTGTCAATTATCGACAGTGCACTGCAGAAGAGATGGCAGAACAACACCCTGGTGAGTTCGATATCGTGACCTGCTTGGAAATGCTGGAACATGTACCAGACCCACGCTCTGTCATAGATGCCTGCGCTAAACTGGTTAAGCCTGGTGGACACCTATATTTTTCTACGATCAATCGCAACCCAAAGGCCTATCTCTTTGCTGTTATCGGGGCCGAATACCTCCTGAAAATGCTACCCAAAGGCACCCATGATTACGGGAAATTTATTCGCCCATCTGAACTCTGTAATTGGGTTAGGGAATGTGGCCTTGAGCTACAAACAATGACAGGTATGACCTACAACCCTCTGACCAAACATTACCGTCTTGATGACCAAAATGTAGATGTAAACTACTTGGTCTACGCTCGCAAACCAGATTGATGCCAACTCTAACATCGCACCCTATGAAACATCCCACAAGACTAACGCCTGCACGATTTCAAGCTGTCTTATTTGACCTTGATGGAACTCTGCTCGATACCGCCCCTGACTTCTTGACAGCCACCAACCGGCTGCTTGCACAAAAAGGGATGCCACTACTACCAGCAGAAAGTATCCGCCGACTGGTCTCTCACGGCTCTGTGGGTATCATCAAAAAGGTCTTTGACTTGGATGAACAGCACCCAAGTTTTGAGCCTATTCGTCAGGAGCTACTGGCTCTATACATGGACAACCTAGCTGACCAAACACATCCTTTTAAGGGGATCACCGAACTGCTCTCGGCACTTGGACAACGTCAAATCCCTTGGGGAATTGTTACCAACAAACCCGAGAGTTACACTTTAGCAATCCTGCAGCAGTTACCGCTGTCTCCCGCACCTGCCACCATTATCTGCCCAGACCATGTCGTCAAAACCAAACCTGACCCAGAATCAGTCGTGCTAGCCTGTAAACAACTGGGGGTAAGCCCTGACAAAACCGTATATATCGGCGATCACCAGCGTGACATTGAAGCGGGGCTGCGAGCTGGGACAACCACCATTGCTGCGGCCTATGGCTACATTGACAAGAACGAAGATCCGGCGCTATGGGGTGCACACTACACCGTCAACTGTGCTACCCAACTGCTAGAACTAATACTTTGAGGAAAGCTAACAACCATGGATTCACAGAATTATAGTGCCCCACAAGACCTGCTCACTGGAAAAGTTATTGCTGTTACCGGGGCCAGTGATGGTATTGGTGCCGTTGCTGCCAAAACCTTTGCCTCTTTTGGTGCAACCGTCATCTTAATGGGCCGCACTGTGCCCAAACTGGAGAAAGTATACGATGACATCGAGTCTGCTGGATGGCCACAACCCGCAATCTACCCTATATGTCTAGAAGGTGCGTCAGAAAAAGATTACGAAGACATGCACGACCGCCTTGACGAAACTTTTGGCAAGCTCGACGGCCTATTACACAATGCCGGCGAACTCGGTCAGCGTACACCAATAGCCAATTATAAATTGAGCACTTGGCAAAAGGTGATGCAAGTTAACGTGACGGCAGAGTTCATGATGACTAAGGCACTACTGCCATTATTGGAAAAATCTGACAGCGCCTCCATCATCTTTACTACATCAGGCGTTGGCAGGGTTGGCAAAGCATTCTGGGGCGCTTATGCCATTTCAAAGTTTGCCACTGAAGGGATGTCACAGGTGCTGGCTAATGAACTAGAAGATATTAGCAATATCCGGGTTAACTGTATAAACCCGGGTGCCACACGAACGCGCATGCGCGCTACGGCCTTCCCCGCAGAAGACCCTTCTACGGTAAAAGCGCCCGAAGATATCATGCCGCTCTATTTATATCTTATGGGGAAAGACAGTGAAGGTGTTACTGGACAATCTATGGACGCGCCATAAGGTAGAAGTGCGCAGTAAACTGTATAAGAAAAACGGGGGGGGGGGGGGGGGT
>DRHD01000162.1 GCA_011049795.1 Porticoccus sp. | reverse complement strand
GTTCTGGATACCACTGGTATTCGTGCCACCTCGTGTCGGTCTGGTGGCTACAGCCATGTTGACCCTGATCGCCTACCGCTTCGCCATAGCCTCAATATTGCCGCCCATCGCTTATCTCACCCGCCTTGATAAATTTATGGTGGCCTCCTCGGTGTTGGTGTTTGCCGCACTCGCTGCCGTCGTTGCCGTCACCTATTTCGATGGACGGGGCAATACAGTTCAGGCCCTGTGGCTTAACACTGCCTCCCGCGCACTGGCGCCATTGCTATTTATGATAGTTTTCATCAAGGTGTTTTTAATGTAACGACTTGGATGTAACGGCGAAGAGTTAAAGAGCAAAAAGAATGACAGCAGAAACAGAACTATTTTTAGGCGGGCACCTTATGCCTTACTTCAAAATATCCAGCGCTACGGCTTCAGCGACTTTAATACCATCTATCGCGGCGGACAATATACCTCCGGCATAACCAGCGCCTTCACCCGCAGGGTATAAGCCTCGAGTATTGATATTTTGGAAGTCTTTTCCACGTTTGATACAAATAGGCGATGAGGTTCTGGTTTCTACGCCGGTTAACACGGCATGGGCCATAGAAAACCCACTGATTTTCTTCTCAAACTCCGGAATCGCTTCACGGATGGCATCAATGGCAAACTCGGGCAATGCGTGACTTAAATCGCCCAGGGTGACGCCGGGTGTATATGATGGGGTGACCGTTCCTAATGTGGTAGACGGCCTACCCGCTAGAAAGTCGCCCACTAGCTGTGCGGGAGCATAGTAGTTCTCACCGCCCAGTTGGTAGGCCAAGGCTTCCAATTCACGTTGCAGGTCGATACCCGCCAAGGGGTGTTGAGGGTAATCTTTTTCAGGCTCGATACCCACGACAATAGCTGAGTTGGCATTACGCTCGTTACGCGAATATTGCGACATACCATTGGTGACCACGCGGCCCTCTTCTGAGGTGGCCGCGACAACGGTACCGCCGGGGCACATGCAAAAACTGTAGACACTGCGTCCATTCTTGCAGTGATGTACCAATTTGTAGTCTGCCGCCCCAAGAATGGGGTGACCCGCACACTCACCAAACCGAGCTTTGTCGATGATGGACTGAGGGTGCTCGATACGAAAACCAATGGAGAAGGGTTTAGGCTCAATATAAACCCCCTGCTCCAGCAACATTTGGAAACTGTCACGCGCACTGTGGCCAATGGCCAAAATAATATGGCGGCTTTGCAGGACCTCACCGGTGCTTAAAGTGAGCCCCGTAATTTGTCCACTTCCGTCTTCACTCAATTCTTCATCAACAAGCTCTTGATCAATAGACCCTTCATGAAGCTGGCGGTGAATGGTTTCTACTTTGGTGCCGAAGTGAATCTCACCACCTAGTGCGATGATCTCGTTGCGGATATTCTCGACCATCTTCACCAGCTTAAAAGTGCCGATGTGTGGCTTGCTGACATACATAATCTCTTCTGGTGCGCCGGCTTTAACGAACTCGGTTAGCACCTTCCTCCCCAGGTAACGCTTGTCCTTCACCTGGCTATACAGCTTGCCATCCGAGAAGGTGCCTGCACCGCCCTCGCCGTATTGCACATTGGATTCCGTGTTGAGTTTTCCTTCTCGCCACAGGCCCCAGGTGTCCTTGGTACGCTGCCTGACATCCTGCCCTCGCTCTAACACAATAGGCTTGAGGCCCATTTGTGCCAGCACCAACGCCGCCAACATCCCACAGGGGCCAAAGCCAATCACAATAGGGCGTTGCTGGGTATCCACAGGAAAATTCTCCGTGGTTTCGGCAACAAATTGGTAGCTAGTATCGGGGCTTGGACGTACAAAGGATTGGTTGGTGAACTGCGCTAATACGCGCTCTTCTACGCTGGCAGTTAACGCCACCTCAAGCTGATAGATCAGCTTGATATTATGTTTTTTTCGAGCATCGAAGCTCCGTTTAAACAGCGTAAAACCCAGTAGCTCATCCTCCGTTATGTGCAACGTACTAATAATGGCTTTGTGCAAGTCATCATCCGTATGATCGAGAGGTAATTGTAAGTCGCTGAGTCGTAACATAAGGGTTTAGCGTCGCTGCCGGTTAGATGGGATTGGTCGAAGTGGTTTAAGGGTGCGATTTTAGCATAAGGGCCACAATAGATGAGGCACTCTATACTGACAAGGAAGCCGTTTTCCTTCCAATTGGGCTGACACTACAGAGTGAGACTAAAGAGTGACGCCATGAATGAACATGAAAAGATAAATTACGTCGAATTTTCTGCGAGTAATCTTAAGGCAACGAAATCTTTCTTTGAAAACGTCTTTAACTGGTCATTTATAGACTATGGGCCAGAGTACACCGCATTCTCGAATCAAGGCATTGATGGCGGTTTCTTTAAATCGCCCCTAAAGTCATCAAGTAAAAAGGGCGCAGCCCTAGTTGTTCTTTATAGCCGGGGCACTGAGGCAACGCAGGCAAAGGTAGAGAGGGCCGGAGGGATGATTGTAAAACCACTATTTTCCTTCCCCGGTGGCCGTCGTTTTCACTTTTTGGAACCTAGCGGTAATGAACTTGCGGTCTGGTCCGATAATAGCCTCTGGTCCAGCTCAAACAGGGTCGCGGCCCCCATTAAACAACAAGGCTTCTGTTCGACTGGTATTTATCGCAATGTTAGCTATCATGTGCGCCTTAATGCGGGGTTAACTCAGTTGGTAGAGTGTCAGCTTCCCAAGCTGAATGTCGCGAGTTCGAATCTCGTACTCCGCTCCATTTTTTCACTGTGGCCACCTTTCATGACGCTTCTTATCATGAAGCTTGCTTATTGGTCACTCGCCATCACTTGGGTATACTCCCCCCGCGCTGTCACCAAGCCTGGATTTTGGGCTTGCTAGCCACTTTTTTATCGGATTAGCCCAGTGAGATGTCACTTAGTGCATGGCTGATACGATAGGTAATGATTTTTCACTTTTCAGATAGGCGTTGTAATGCAGATTGTGATCAAAATAGTTCGCTGGGTTGTAGGCTCACTAATTTTATTCTTTAACTGGGTGTTCACCCCCAGAAGCATTAAGAGAGAAGCGGCGTTACAGGCAACTATCGACCAGCAGACTGCCGGGTTGTCATTGTATCAATACCCTGCCTGCCCTTTTTGCGTCAAAGTTCGCCGGGCAATGAAGCGGAATAGCTTAAACATCCAAATCATCGATGCAAAACGCTGTGAAACCAGTAAAAAAGAGTTGGTAGCGGGCGGAGGAAAACTCAAGGTTCCCTGCCTGAGAGTTGAAGAGAATGCTGGTGAGGTTCGCTGGATGTATGAATCTTCCGAGATTATTAGTTATCTGGAAGATAAAGTGTCTGTGCTACAAGCGGCATAACAACCTGAGCCCTTAAGGTCAAAAAAGCCCCGGAAGAAATTCAGGGGCTTTCTTTCTCCATCAAAATCCCACCCCTATAAACACTCTTGCAACGTTTACATTCATATTCAGGAAGCTGGCACTGAAGCCTGTGGTTTTCTTCCAATGCGGGAGCGTTACATATGGGACACGCAACCTTCACTTTTTTATCGACGAGTTCTACAAGCTTCTTACCCAAAAAATAGGCTGTTAATAGGGCAAGGCTAGCCGCAAGAAATATTGTGACGGTTGTAGTAAGGCGTATTTCAGTCACGGTATAAAGAGCGATACCAAAACTAAGGCCAACAAAACCAGCGATAAGATAAGCCAAAAGGATGTATCGCATCCTTTTGGCTTCTGCCGCTTTTAGGTTTTGAAAATGCCGCATGCTGTGTCGCCTGATAACAGGCAACCACCCTCTCACTTCATAAATTTTTGCTTTAAAAACTCACTGGCAAGGGCAAACCCTGCATCTGCTGATTTATTGATCCAAGTCTCAGCGATTGCATCATTCCTCTCTACACCTAACCCGTTATAGTACAAACTTCCCAGTCCATACATTGCCGGAGCGTGGCCTTTTTTTGCGGCTTGCTCATACCATTTGGCAGCCACAGCATAGTCCTGTGTCACACCCGTGCCAGACTGATAGGCTGAAGCCGTATAAAACATGGCATTAATGTGACCCTGCTCTGCTGCTTTTTCATAGTACTCAAGGGCTTTTTCCAGATTTTTGTCGGTACCCCACCCCTCTTTGTACAGAATCGCAACACCATACTGAGCTTCTGCATCGCCCTTTTCTGCCAATGGCGACAGAATGGCGAACCCCTCTTCCAACTTTCCACTTCTAACAGCCTCATATCCCTCTTCTAGCGTACTGGCGAATGAAACTGAGGCGAACATCAGTCCAATAAAGAGGCTTAAACATTTCATAGATAGTCCTTATAACTTAATCACAAACACACACGAAGCATTGCCGGATTTTCATCTCTATCGGAGACTTATGTCTACCCAAGCATTACATGTATTCAAAGGGTGCCGAAGTATATTCCTATTACAAATCACTGAAAAGCGAGCCCTGTAAGGACGGCAATACTGAGAAAAGACAAACAGCACCAAAATAAATACCTAGCAGGGTTCTCGTTGATCTATGACCAACAACAGGTAACTTTTGTTCAAAATCCGTAGTTTATCGCCAGTTTTCCAGTTAGATTAAGCCCTTGTATCTGTCTTAAAGCTACATTCTTAAAGCTACATTGCCTTAAACCTTATAGAGCACAAATGATTCGACCTATGGATAACACACAGTTTTTTTACCGTACGGCTATTTTCACCCGCAAAGATGATCAGGTCGCCTTGGCAGATATTCATCAACCTGAAACCACCTCCCCTCTGGATGAATGGATGGGTATTGTCGTATCCCTCGCGGATGGCAAACATACTATTCAGGCGTTGGTGGATTACATGGGTAACCGGTATCAACAAGCACCCGCTAATTTGGAAGAAACACTCCACTCAGTGATTGAACGACTGCAGGATGGCAAGATTGTCCAACTGAGCAAAAAGGCCGTGGATTTACCCTATTATTTGGCATCGCCCATTGAAGAGCTGGATATCGAAAAAGCGATCGATTTGATTCGAGAAGATGGCTACAGCCAGCCTTAACTAACACTGAAACCGAAAGGTTACGCTGTGACAACTGAATACTGTGACGATGTGATCACTGATGTTGTAATCGTTGGAGCCGGACTCTCCGGTATCGGCGCGGCCTATCACTTACAGAACAGCTGCCCTGGTAAAAGTTACACCATTCTGGAAGGCCGGGATGCCATGGGCGGCACCTGGGATCTGTTCCGCTATCCAGGTATTCGATCCGACAGCGACATGCATACTCTGGGTTACCGCTTCAAACCCTGGCGCGAAGAGAAGGCTATTGCTGATGGCCCCTCTATTCTCAACTACGTAAAAGAAACGGCTACAGAAAACAACATCGATCAACACATCCGCTATGGCCGCCGTGTAACCAAGGCTTCCTGGTCCAGTGAAGACGCCTCCTGGACAGTCGAAACCTTATGCACGGACACAGGTGATATTGCCCGTTTCAAATGTAACTTTTTATTGATGTGTGCGGGTTACTACAGTTATGAAAGTGGCCACACTCCCAGCTTTAGTGGTCGGGAGCGTTTTAAGGGGCCGATCGTCCACCCCCAGGAATGGCCCGAGAATTTTGACTATCGCGGCAAAAAAATTGTTGTTATAGGCTCAGGAGCAACGGCAGTCACACTGGTGCCAGAATTAGCCAAAGAAGCCGAACATGTGGTGATGCTTCAGCGCTCACCAACATACTTTTTGTCACTCCCAGACAAGGATACGATTGCTAACATTCTTCGCAAAATTTTGCCTGCCAAATGGGCCTATGCCATCACCCGCTGGAAGAATATTTTTCGCCAGCAGACCTTTTATCGGCTCACCCGCAGCCGCCCAGAAAAAATCAAACACTTTCTGCTAAAAATGGTGCAGAAAGAACTGGGCAGTGACTATGACATCAACACCCACTTCACGCCGAGCTACAACCCTTGGGACCAACGTCTTTGTATCGTGCCGAACAATGACCTCTTTAAGGCGATCAACTCAGGACGTGTATCTGTGGTGACAGGCCATATCGATAGATTCAATGAGGAAGGTGTTGAGCTAACGTCCGAAGAGACGGTTGAAGCAGACATTGTCGTCACTGCAACAGGGCTCAACCTCGTCGTACTCGGCGGTACAGAATTTGATGTTGACGGAAAAGCTGTCGAGTTTCCCAAAACCTATACCTACAAGGGCATGATGTGTTCAGGCGTACCCAACCTGACCTCGACCTTCGGCTACATCAATGCGTCCTGGACACTGCACGCGGATCTCATTGCAGAGTATGCCTGTAAGCTGATTAACCACATGGATAAAACCGGTCTTCGCCAATGTACTCCTCAGCTACGCGATGAAGACCAAGGTATGCCAGAGCGCCCCTGGATTGAGGGTTTCTCTTCAGGCTATATTCAACGGGCCTTACACCTGCTGCCAAAACAAGGCAGCCACGAACCCTGGACAAACCCGCAAGACTATAAAAAAGATAAGAAAACACTGCATAAAGACCCCATCGAAGACGGAGTCTTGATTTTCAGTAACCCTCAGCCATAACGAGTTTATTTACCCAAAAAACCTTGTTTAATGCCTGCTGATTTTTGGGAAGACTCGCCTCACTTTTCTGACAAACTCTTCACCATGTAATAATCTATGTGTCTCTGTACCTGTGTACCTATGGACTGAAATATTTCTGACACCTATGATTCAAAGAGTTGTGATTCAAAAAGCTGTCATAAAACAGCGGTAAGCTGGCTAGACAATGGAGGCCACTAGCCCATGCTCAACGTAGAAACATTGATTCAGGATAAATACCCCAGCTTTTACCGGCGACATCCGCGACTGGTACAGCCATTAATCCGGGTGCTGCGAATGCTGTTTCGGGAAAAGAGCTTCCAGCAATTTGCTGTGGATTACCCTCACCTGGAAGGGTTTAATTTCGTTGAACAGGTGCTGGATTACTTCGATTTTAGCTACACCGTTCGTGACCATGAACGCTTGCGAATGCCCGCTCAGGGCCGAGTTGTTATTATTGCCAATCACCCCATTGGCTCCCTTGACGGTTTGGCATTACTCAAGCTGGTTCGAGAAACACGCACAGATGTCAAAGTGGTAGCCAATGAACTGCTTTCTACCCTGAAACCGCTACACAATCTGTTGTTGCCTGTAGACAACATGGGCGGAAGCACCCGCCGACAAGATATTGCAGCTATCCGCACGCATCTGGATAACGATGGTGCGATCATCATCTTTCCTGCCGGAGAGGTTTCACGTCTTAGCCCACAGGGTATTCGAGATGGCGATTGGCGTAGTGGTTTTCTACGTATGGCAATTAATAGCAAGTCCCCCATTCTTCCGGTTTTTGTGGATGGCCGTAATTCTGTCCTGTTTTACAGTGTGTCACTGGTGGCTAAACCGCTTTCAACCCTATTACTGGTGAGGGAAATGTTTAAGCAAGCCCAGAATTGTGTAGATATCCGGGTGGGAGAGCTGATCAGTTATGACAGCTATCAAAAAATCCTTAAACAACAGCATCAAAATGTATCACTGAAAGAAAAGGCCAAACTATTTAAACGGCACTTGTACCGGGTTGGTCAAAATAGAAAGGGCATTTTTGGCACAGTGACCGCCATTGCCCACCCTGAAAACCGGGCCCTGCTGAAGGGTGAAGTAAAACAGTGTGAACTGCTCGGTAAAACCAGCGATGGCAAACAGGTTTACCTGTACCGGTATCAACCCAATTCGCTCATCATCCGTGAAATCGGCAGATTGAGGGAAATTGCTTTCCGCGCTGTGGGAGAAGGCACAGGGAGCCGGCGAGATATTGACCGTTACGACTACCACTATTTCCACCTGATTCTGTGGGATGACGAAGAGCTAGAAATCGCTGGGGCCTACCGCTTCTGTGATACCGCCCCCTGTGTAGATACCCTGGGTAAAGACTACCTCTACTCCAGTGAATTATTTAGCTACACCCCATCAATGAGACCCTATTTAGAACGGGGTCTGGAGCTGGGCCGAAGCTTTGTCCAGCCCAAATACTGGGGACGTCGCAGTCTGGATTACCTGTGGTATGGCATTGGTGCCTTCCTTCGCCGCAACCCCCAATATCGCTATCTATCCGGTCCAGTGACCCTGAGTAACGCCTATCCCAAACGAGCCATGGAAATGTTGATTTATTTCTACAGCCGACACCACCCCAGCTGTCAAAAACTGGCTGAACCTGTACTACCCTACCGAATCAGCCCTGAGAGAAATAGAGAGCTGGCTGAAAAATTCCCTGGTGTGGATCAAAAGGCTGAATTTGCTCAATTAAAAAGTGAGCTGGCTCATATGAACCTGAGTGTCCCGACCCTGTATAAACAATACACCGAAGTCTGCGAACCCGGCGGTGTACAATTTGCCGGTTTCAATATCGATGCTAACTTTGCTAACTGTGTTGATGGGCTCATCATTGTTGACCTGAACCAACTGAAACAGTCTAAACGCGAACGGTATATAAACTCACCCGACTGATGGTCGCCTCCCTTTCATGACCCTAGTCAGGGAAACCCTGAATCACCCGCTCTGTCACGAGGACACCTGCCACCGGTCGGTGTACAATGTCGGCCTATAAAAACCCAGCTTTAGGGCTTAATATTAGGACTTAAGTTAGAACTATGGCAGACAACAACACGGCTATGACAGACGACAAAACCACTGATTTCGGTTTCAAAACTGTTCCTGTTGAGGAAAAAGCCTCCCGAGTAGCGGATGTTTTCCATTCAGTAGCAGGCAAGTACGACCTGATGAACGACCTGATGTCCGGTGGTGTTCATCGCCTCTGGAAACGCTACACCATTGAGCTTTCCGGGCTGAGACGCGGCCATCGCGTGCTTGATATTGCAGGTGGCACCGGTGACCTTACCGCCAAATTCTCCAAACTGGTGGGGCCAACGGGTGAAGTTGTTCTGGCCGATATCAATGATTCTATGTTGAAAGTCGGTCGCGACAAACTGGTAGATAACGGTGTTACTGGAAATGTGCGCTACGCCCAAGCCGATGCCCAATACCTGCCCTTCCCGGATAATACCTTTGACTGCATCACCATTGCCTTTGGTCTGCGTAATGTCACTGATAAAGATTTGGCACTTCGCTCCATGCATCAGATTCTAAAACCCGGTGGTCGTTTATTGGTTCTGGAATTTTCAAAGCCGTCTAACAGTCTGCTCAAAAAAGCCTACGACTTTTACTCCTTTAACCTGCTCCCAAAAATTGGTGGGCTGGTGGCCAACGATACGGAGAGCTACCAATACCTGGCTGAGTCCATTCGTATGCACCCCGATCAGGAAACCCTGAAGGGCATGATGGATGAAGCAGGCTTTGTGAATACCGAATACCACAATATGACGGGTGGTATTGTTGCCCTGCACCGGGGATTTAAAGCTTGATTTTTGATTTCCTCTCAAACGACCCGTTAAAGGCACTGCAAAGCACCGCCTTAATGGGTGTTGAAGCCGCCATTAACAAGGCGCTTGAATATGACCCGGCCACACAAAATGCCATCGGTGAACTAGCCGGTAAAGTATTGGCGGTAGAGTGCACGCTTCCACCCCTGACCTTTTATGCCGTACACAGTGAAAAAGACATCACCTTGATGGCCCAGTATGAAGGCGAGCCAGATACCACCTTACGAGGCAGCGCCCTATCACTGGCTTCACTGGCCACTGATGGTCAGGACCGCGTGTCCTTTTTCGATACCGGTGTTGAAGTTCGCGGAGATCATGATTTACTCCGTCAAATTAAGAAGATTTTGAAAAACCTGGATGTGGACTGGGAAGCAGCATTGGCTAAGTTAATTGGTGATGTACCCGCCCATTTGGTTGGTGAATCATTACGCTCTTCCATGCAATGGAAAAAAGGCGTGGCCAAACGTGCTACGGCTGCCGTAGTAGAATTCAGCCAGGAAGAAGTCCGCCTGACCCCCAGTCGAAGTGAAGCGGATAACTTTACAACTGAAGTCAAACACATGGCCAATGACGTGGATCGGTTGGCTGCACGGATCAATAAATTGAAAGCCGAATTAAAGGTCCAGTTGGATAAGCAAAGTACTAATAAACCCGGTACGAACAAACAAGAGAATGAGGACAGCTGAGCGTGTCACGAATTAGCCGACTAGCCACCATTATCCGCATTGCTACCCGCTATCGGCTGGATACATTTCTCGATCAAGAGAAATTACCCCGGAGTGCCAGGCTGTTACTCAAAGCCAATAAATTATTACCTGCGCCAAAACAACCGCGCGGGGAACGGCTCCGATGTGCCCTCGAAGATCTCGGCCCTATTTTTATCAAATTTGGGCAACTACTCTCTACCCGCCCGGATTTGATTCCCGCCGACATCTGTGACGAGCTGGATCACTTACAAGACAATGTCCCACCCTTCGACAAAGATCAGTTTGTCTCTATTGTAGAAGAGGCCTTGGGCGACAGTATCGACAACCTGTTTCTACAATTTGACCGTGAGCCGCTGGCCTCTGCTTCGGTAGCTCAGGTCCATGCAGCCGTGCTACCCGATGGCCATAAAGTGGTAGTTAAGGCCATTCGACCCGGCATTGAAAAAACCATTGAGCAGGACATTAAGCTGATGTCCTTCATGGCCAAGTGGCTGGAAGCCAATACTATTGATGGTCGCAGGATGCGCTTAACCGAGGTGGTTAGCGACTATCGAAATACTATTTTTGATGAGCTTAACCTACAACGGGAGGCCGGCAACGCCTCCATGTTGCGGCGTAATTTTGATGGCTCACCCATGCTCTATGTGCCAGAGATTCACTGGTCACACACCAATGAAAAAGTGATGGTAATGGAGCGTATTTATGGCATCCCCGTCACCGATGTAGAAGCGCTGCAACAACACAACACCAACTTCAAAGTACTGGCCGAGCGTGGTGTGGAAATTTTCTTCACCCAAGTATTTGAACACAACTTCTTCCATGCCGACATGCACCCCGGCAACATTTTTGTCGATGCCACAAAGCCTGACCAGCCGAAATATCTGGCTGTGGATTGCGCCATTATCGGCACTCTGACCGAGGCTGATCAGTATTATCTGGCCCGCAACCTACTGGCCATTTTTCGCCGTGACTATCGTCAGGTCGCTGAGCTCCACGTACTATCTGGCTGGGTACCTGAAAACACCAATGTGGGTGACTTCACCTCGGCCATTCGCACCGTTTGTGAACCCATATTTGAGCGGCCTCTGCGAGAGATATCTTTCGGGTTACTTCTGGTTAACCTGTTCCGCACTGCCCGTCGTTTTGATATGGAAGTACAACCATCGCTGGTACTACTACAAAAAACCCTACTCAATATCGAGGGTTTAGGACGGCAGCTCTACCCGGATCTAGACTTATGGGCGACCGCTCACCCATTTTTGGAACGCTGGCTGAAGGAACGCTTCAAACCCAATGCCCTGATGGAACAGCTCAAACGACACGGCCCAGAGTGGCTGGAACAGTTCCCTCAAATTCCCCAACTGGTCTTTCAGACACTCGAAAAACTTCAGGCTGGCGACCTTAAGCCCCGCAATAACATACAAAACAACCCTTCTGATGCACCAAAAAGTCGGCTAAAAACCTGGACTGGTGCTGCACTAATAGGTGCAGGTTTGGGTGTCGCCTTTCCACACTGGGCAGAAACTGCTCAACAAATGCCCATCGGTAGTCTAATACTGGCCGGTTTAGGCATACTACTGTTGATGCTGAGATAAACACTTTAATCTCATTCTCCGCTTAACCTCAGCGGCCTTACCACCGAAAATCCATATTGCCCCTATAATTATTGCCCCTATAGCCATAACTGTCATAATGTCGTCCATGACTGACTTTCTCGATGAAATCACCTGGAATGAAGACGGGTTACTCCCTGCTGTGGCACAAGATGCAAACACTGGCAGGGTGTTAATGGTGGCCTGGATGAACCGAGAAGCACTGTCACTCACCGCGAAAGAACACAGGGCCATTTATTGGTCTCGTTCGCGCAAAAAAATATGGCGCAAGGGTGAAGAATCCGGCCATGTGCAGCAGGTAAAAGAAATCCGTCTTGACTGCGACGCTGACGTGATCGTGCTACAAATTGAGCAAATAGGTGGCATCGCCTGTCACACTGGCAGAGAATCCTGTTTTTACCGGGTACTGCGCGATGGTGAATGGCATACCGTCGATCCAGTCCTGAAAAACCCCGGGGATATTTATTCGTGAGAAAAGAAGCGTATTCATGAGCGACAATGTATTAAATAAACTGTGCGAAGTACTGGAAGCCCGTAGAGAATCCTCACCGGAGGAATCCTATGTTGCCAGCCTCCACCACAAGGGATTAAATAAAATCCTTGAGAAAGTGGGTGAAGAGAGCATTGAAACCATTCTGGCAGCACGTGACGCCGAACTCAGTGGTGAAACGGACAAGCTAATTTATGAAACAGCTGATTTATGGTTTCACTCATTAGTGATGCTCTCGCATCTGGGCGAGAATGCACAATCCGTATTAGATGAACTGGAGCGTCGGTTCGATTTATCAGGCCTTGAAGAAAAGGCACAACGCGACCAAACTTAAGTTAACGTAACTAGACCAACTTACTATCAGCTGATCTAAGTTTAAGTAAAAAAGGGGTACGATTATGGGCTTTGGCTGGCAGGAATTATTAATTATTCTAGTGATTGTTGCGCTAATTTTTGGCACCAAGAAATTGCGTAATATTGGCTCCGATCTCGGTGGCGCTATAAAAGGCTTCAAGGAATCCTCATCTAGCGATGAGTCTGATGAAAAATCTGAAGAGACACCCTCCGATACGACTGAACAAGTCGCGGATAAAAAAGACTCCGCAGAATAACACTTGTGATGTATCACCCTCTCAGAAAGCCTTTCTACCGAAAGATCTCCCTATGAACAGCACCGTAGGCATGTTGGCCCATGTTTGATATCGGTTTCATGGAGTTGCTGCTTATCGCCGTTATCACTCTGGTCATAATGGGGCCTCAACGCCTGCCTCAAGCCGTGCGCACCATCACCCTTTGGCTTGGAAGAGCACGGCAGGCATTTGCAGCGGTTCGCAAAGAACTGGAAAACGAAGTGGGCATGGAAGATATCAAGCGCCAGCTTCACAACGAGCAGATTTTGCGTGACCTTAAGTCCAGTAAATCTGAACTTGAGGATGTTATCAAGCCCCCTCTATCAATGCCGGATCTCTCAGGAAATAGCAGCTCTAGTCATGTTTCTAAAGACACTTCCAACAACAAACCAGAATCTGATGAAAGCCCGCAATGATCGACGATAACCTGCACGATCAGCCTCTGATGGCACATATCCTTGAGTTGCGAAATCGACTCCTGCGCTGTTTGGTGGCGGTATTGGTTATTTTTGTCGGCCTCTTTGCTTTCAGTAACGAGCTCTATCTCTACGTTTCAGAACCATTGCGACTACAACTGCCTGAAACATCCTCGATGATTGCAACGGATGTAACTTCGCCATTTCTCACCCCCTTTAAACTGACGCTGGTGCTCTCCTTATTTGCTGCTATGCCCTACATTCTTTATCAAGTCTGGGCGTTTGTGGCACCAGGGCTGTATCAACGTGAAAAGAAAATCGTTCTACCCTTATTTTTTTCCAGTATTGCATTGTTCTACGGCGGCATGGCCTTTGCCTACTACATCGTTTTCCCGTTGATATTTATGTTTTTCACCAGCGTTGGTCCAGAAGGGGTGGCGGTGATGACCGATATCCGCAGCTATCTGGATTTTGTTCTCAAGCTATTTTTTGCCTTCGGCCTCAGCTTTGAAATTCCTATCGCGGTGGTCATTCTTTCCTGGATGGGTGTGGTGGAACCAGATAACCTGGCCAAAAAGCGCCCCTATGTATTTGTCCTGTGCTTTGTACTAGGTATGTTACTGACACCACCAGATATTATTTCTCAAACCCTGCTGGCGGTACCCATGTGGCTGCTGTTTGAACTGGGGATCATCTTTGGCAGACTGGTTAGTCCAAAAAAAGATGACGAACGGGAAGAAAAAGAAGAGGAAAGCCAAAGTTAATTTAACAACAGGTTAACGCAATAATTAACCTTGTACTAAGGACCAAAGTTCATCTATTCCTTTTTGTAAAAGCAGTATTTTTTCAGTAATAGGATGTGAATAACCACCCCCATAAAGCCTGACAAAATCTATTGCTGGGTGCCCATATGCAGCATATTCCCAGTCCAGTATAAATAGCCCTTGTTCCGTTTCAATCAGGTTTTCTGGTACTAGGTCATGATGGCTGATAACTGGCTCCCAGCTGCTCTGATCAACCTCTAGGGCCACATGTTCCAGCGCTTTAATAACACTTTTCTCTGATGCCTGACGTGATTTTGGCAACTGTTGAATATAGTGCTGACAGTAATCAACGTAACTGCGCCTCTGACTATTTTTGGGTAGTGGGATTCCCTGAATTTTATTTAACAGTCGAGTAATTTTTTCGAAGTTCTCGGTGCTTTTTAAGTGATCATCAGTCCATTGGCGACCATCGATAAATTCGCTAATTAACACCTGATCATTCATAAAGTGTATTTTTGGAACACCGCCCACCGGCTGGAGCAGCGAAAGAATGTCAGCTTCCTGCTGACGGTCAATACCCAGGCTATGGCTGTTCTCTGCATTGATTCTGACAACGGCCCGCTGCGAGCCTACTTCAATCAAAAAGGAGTGATTCGTTCTGCCTCCTTTTAGTGGCTCAATAACAACAGGTTTTGAAGCAGACCAGCTCTGCCAATCTGACAGTGTCTGTTCTAGTAGCATCTCTACCCTATTCAAGAACTGACCTGCTCAACGTTTTCAGCCCGAACCGATGTCTGTCCCAAATAACGCCTTCGCCAGGAGAAGTAACCCACAGTAGCCAGAATCACATACAGGACAAATAACGCCACGGTTTGGTATAGCTCTCGATCCAAGTAGAGATAAATGGAGGCAGCATCAATTACTACCCAGTAAAGCCAGTTTTCCAGAATTTTTCGAGCGACCATCACCGTGGTTAGTACGGCACCCCAGGTTGTGAATGAATCCAGATAGGGTAATCTTGCCTCGGTATTGTGAGCCAGCAGATAACCGGAGATAAGAGAAAGAAGAATCACCGAGGCAATAGCCAAACCGTGTTGCCGCAACTGCCAACAGGAAATCTCGATGCCCTGATGACTCACCCCGCCCTTGCGCCATTGATACCAGCCATAGACGGCCATCACCAGATAATAGACATTCAGTAGAGACTCCATGTACAGGCTGACACCACCAAATATCCATACATAGATGGCTGTACTAAAAAAAGCACAATACCAGCACAAACTGTTTTCTTTCAGGGCAAACAATAAATAGGCGATGGACAATACCACCGCCAGGGTTTCAAAGGTTACCCATTGAAAACTTATCCAGCTCAAAGAAGCCCCATCAAACACGAGCTACAGTGCCTCATAACCGGGAATATATTTCACCACATACACGGCCATACCAAATTCTTTGTAACAGGCCGCAATCGTTTCCTGCACTGCTTTCATGGCATGTTCATATTCACCCTGCACCACGGTACTGGTGGGAAATGTGGTAATTTTCAAGTCGTCATACTGATTGATTTTTTCAATAAACCCATCAATGGGAGGAATAAAATCCTCCCGATTTGGGTACATACTGACATCAATGGTTAATTGCATACTTCCCCCTGCTTATACGGCTATGGCTTATGCTGCGTAAACTGTCATGACCATTAAAAATGATATTTAGCCGTCGCACCAAATATTCTAGGTTCACCGTATTGATAGTAAGGCTCCGTCACATAGAATTTCCGAGGATCGTTACCAAAGCTACCGAAACCTCGAACAATCACATCTTTATCCGTGAGATTACGCCCCCACAACGACAGTTCCCAGGCATCAACCTGATAGTGCAACCGAGTATTGATTAATTCATAGGAATTGGTTTTTTCATCATGCCTTGGCGACAGATAAAACTCGTCCTTCCCCTCAACTTCAACTGAAGCCGTCAAGTTACCCGTAATATTAACTTCGGTGCCAACAGTGAACTGGTAAGACGGCGCATGGGCCTGCTCTCGCCCACTGAGGTCCACAGAAACGCCGCTCTCCGCATCAGCACCTGAATGGGTAAAACTATCAAAGTCTTTAAACTTTGCCTTCAACAGGCCGAGACTTCCGTAGAAAGTGAATATATCTGAAGCAAACCAATTGTACTCCAGCTCTAGTCCGTAATTTTCACCTTTGGCCGCATTATCGAAGTAATCGGTGAAACTACAGGGGCAATCAGTGCCTGAAATAGGCTCTACCAGCGATTGCTTAACCTGCATATCCTTCCGCTTCTGGTAAAACAGTGCTAATTGAACCTGTAGCTGCCCATCCAACCAATCACCTTTAACACCTGTTTCAAAATTCCACATGTACTCGGTATCAAATTCACGTGCTGAAGCATCCAATGAAGAATTACTATTCACACCTCCTGCCTTATAGCCACGAGAAACCAGACCATAGACCATAGTGTCATCCGCAATGGTATATTCCAAACCAATACGTCCACCCCAGAGTCGCTCACCGTTGTCATGGTTAACTAAATCACTGTCATCGTAATCTGCATCACGGTATTCCAATCGTAGCCCTGTAATCAGCTTCAGGTTATCAGTAAGCTGGCTTCCCAGCTGGCCGTAGATGGCATGGTTTTCAGTATCAAAGTCACTGGTGAAATCACTCGCTGCATAGGTGTACTCACGCAATAGCGATTCCTCTTGGTCACGGTAATAGACACCGATCAGCCAATCAGTCGTATCGCCAAATAACTTACCCTCTTCTCGCGACACCAATCGCAGATCGATAGTGCTGGTTTCACGATCACGGAGGTAGTTATCAAAGGAGGAATAGGCCCAACCATCACAGGGCTCACCGGAGCAAATATCTTCATAACTCCAGTCTTCATCGTAGCCATATTCCAAATTACTATCGGCATAGCTCACCGCACCAACCACATCAAACTGTTCCGTAGCTTGCCAGGTTGTTTCAATGCCGACAGCTGTCGATTCCTGACGGTCATGGCCGGGCTGGTCCGATAACGTATGGCGGGTGTTATCCAGTGAAAATCCGTCGTAACCATTGTCGGCATCCATATAAAAGCCGGTTAGTTTTACCTGTAATTCATCATTGACCTGCCAGTTAAGTTTGCCCCGGATGGTCTGCTCATCAATATTGTTGGTGTCATGCTGATTGAGAAAATCATTGTCCGTATAGCCATCACTTTTGTGCTGCTGAATAGCAAAACGATACCCCAGATTATCGGTCACTGGGCCACTAACGACGCTACTGACTGTACGAGTTTCATATTCAGCCATAGAGGTTTCAAAATTACCTTCAAATGTCTCAGTGGGGTCATTTGACGTCAGGTTAATCAACCCGGCCAGAGCATTGGCACCATACAGTGTGCCCTGCGGCCCCCTGAGAACCTCGATTTGTTTTAAATCTAATGTGGTGGCGGCTCCACCAATGCCACTGAAATCAATGCCATCAATAAGAATGCCTACAGAAGGATTCAGCGGTTCGATAAACTGGCTGCGCTCACCAATGCCTCGAATTTGTATGAACCGGCCTCTCGATGCACCGCTTGAATAATTCACATTGGGTACTAAGTTGAGCACTTGTTCGAGGTGACGCGCTTCGCGGCGAGCAATAGTCTTGCTATCAATAACGCTGATGCTGCTGCCAGTGCTCATGAGAGCTACATCTCGGAAATCAGCCGTGACGACTATTTCCTCGAAAGCTTCTTCTGGAGCGCGTTCCGTGGGCTGATTTGTAGACTGTTCTACAGCCAACTCTGTGGTTTTTTCGACAGTATCGTCAGCCAATGTCTCAGTGAGATCTGCGGCAAAGCTGCCATGAGAAATTAAAAGTGCCAAAGCCAGAAAACTGGTCTTAATGCTTATGTTCATTCGGTTGAGCCTCATTAACGTAGGTTAAAGAGACCCGGATATGGAGAGGAGGGAACGATACTTACTTCAACAATATACTCTGTTGCATCATATACTGTTGCGTCCTATCCCTACGCCGGTACTATCCGGATCAGGTTCAAAGGGTCCATCCGAAGATGTCTCAGGCTTACGCCCCCCCTTAGGAAAATCCCAAACTTCCTATGTGGAAGATTGAGAGGTTGCCATTCTACTCAAATGGCCAGATAACTCAAACGTTCTGTTTAGCTGTTTTAAAAAACTAAATTATTCTGGAATAGCGAATCTCAGTGCTCTTGTTTTTTAAGGACGGCTTTATATACGCGTCAAAGGTCATACAAATACGGCGTATTAATAACCGCCCAGCCAAGCTGACACGAATATTATCTTCGCCAATATCCACCAGACCATCGTCTGCCATCGACTTTAATTGCTCCAGCTCCTCAGCAAAATATTCCTTAAAACAGATGGAAAACTGGGCGTCGATATCAGCAAAATTCAACTCGAAGTGACAGATCAACCGCTTGATTACTTCCTGCCGTAACAGGTCGTCATCACTCAGTTCAAAACCACGCGCCACGGGCAAATTACCCGAATCAACAGCACCCTGATAGTCATCTATTTGCTTGTGATTCTGAGAAAATACATTATCGATAGCGCTAATAGAAGAGACGCCAAAGGCCACCAAATCACAGCCGCCGTGGGTGGAATAACCCTGAAAATTACGCTGTAACACCCCGGACTGCTGAGCCACAGCCAACTCATCGTCAGGTTTGGCAAAATGGTCCATACCGATATACACATAACCGGCATCGAGTAACTTTTCAGTTATGCGCTCCATCATCAACAGCTTTTCATCAGGGCTCGGCAGCGCTGATTCATCAAGCTGTTTTTGCACTTTGAACAAGTGTGGCATATGGGCGTAATTAAACACTGACAGTCGATCGGGATCGAGATCAATAATACTGTCCAGAGTACGGGTAAACGTCTGCCACGACTGATGCGGCAAACCATAAATCAAATCCATACTGACCGAATGAAAACCCTCAACTCTGGCTGCGTCTACCAACTCGCGAACTTCATCTACCGAGTTAAAGCGGTTAACGGCCTTTTGCACCACAGGGTCAAAATCCTGAATCCCCATACTTAACCGGTTGAAACCCAGCTCTCTTAAACAAGCGATAGTGCTGACATCCATCTCACCCGGATGAATTTCGATGGAATATTCACCGGTGTCATCATCCAGCAAATTAAAGTGCTCACGGGTGGCCGCCATCAACAGTCGTTTTTCATCATCACTGATATAGGTCGGCGTGCCGCCACCCCAGTGCAACTGATACACAGGCCGAGAGCGATCAAAAAGCCTGCCCTGCATGGCAATTTCTTCGATTAGCCGCTCAAGGTAAGGCATGGCCCGTTTGCGATTGGCCGTAATAATTTTATTGCAGGCACAGTAATAGCAAACGGTCACGCAAAATGGGATGTGGAAATACAGTGACAGGGGCCGACCTGAAGCATTGCTACGCTCAATGGCACTACACAGCGCTGCCTCACCAAATTCTTCATGAAATTGGGGGGCTGTAGGGTATGACGTATACCGAGGGCCAGACAGATCGTAACGATCGATCAAACGACGATCCCAGACGACAGAACGGGAGCCAACACTGGAATGCGATGAAGTCACTGGTGATAGAATCCTGAGGGGTGATAAATATAGGCAGTTATTGTAACTGACCGACCTAGCACTGTCTTGATACCCATCAATTCATCCCCTGTCAGGCTATCAGTGCACTTCAGGCCGATCAGACCAAAGTGCAACTGGCAATCCGTTGAGTCCATCAGTATAATTCCGCCTCTCTTGGAAACCGCCGACCGGATTTTTTTTTAGAACATACGTTCTTTGGAGCCTAGCTTCTTTGGGACATGGGTTCTCAAAAACATACGGATGAGCATTTCCACTGCCATCCCCAACTGCGAGATAAAAGAAGACATGAGCTACAACAAAATTCCAGCCGGCAACGATCTGCCACACGACATTAACGTGGTTATTGAAATCCCTGCCAACCACGACCCCATCAAATACGAAATCGACAAAGACTCCGATGCGATCTTCGTTGACCGTTTTGTGGCAACCCCCATGTTCTACCCAGCCAACTACGGTTACATTCCTCAGACGTTGTCTGAAGATGGCGACCCCTTGGATGTATTGGTTGTTACGCCTTACCCGGTAATGCCTGGTGCTGTGATTCGCAGCCGCGCAGTGGGTGTACTTAACATGAGTGATGAGTCTGGTGTTGACGCCAAACTGCTTGCCGTACCTCACACCAAGCTGTCCAAGTTGTATGACCACGTTCAAGAAATTAGTGACCTGCCAGAATTGCTGCTCAATCAGATTAAGCACTACTTTGAAAACTACAAAGCACTGGAAGCAGGCAAATGGGTAAAAGTTGAAGGCTGGGACAATGCCGAAGCGGCCCGTAATGAAATCAATGCTTCACGTGAACGTTATTTGCAAGAAGAAGGCTAATTAAAACCAGCTTTTCTAAAAAATAACGATCCAAAAAAACCCGGTATTGCCGGGTTTTTTATTGCTTATGGCTTCATCAGAACCATCAGGTAAATTAGCTTTCAACAGCTTGCTAGGGAACCTCTACATTGTGATAAACCTGCTGCACATCATCCAACTCATCCAGCATGGCTATAAACTTCTCAAATAATTCCACATCATCGCCACTGACCGACATGTAGTTATGGGCAATAAACTGTATTTCATCCACCTCGAAATCAATATCACCGCAACTATCTAGTAGAACCTGTTTTGCCTTAAAGTAATCTGTGTTCGGTGCAAAGACAGACAGCTTACCGTCTTCATTCTCGATATCAGTCACATCAACATCAGCGTCCATCAAAGCTTCAAGCACCGTATCTTCATCATCATATTTAAAAACGAAGATCGCCAAGTGATCGAACATATGGCTGACGCTACCCTGAGTACCAATTTTGCATTTGGTCTTGGTAAACGCCAGACGCACATCGCCGAAAGTACGGTTGGGGTTGTCGGTTAGGCAGTCAATAATGGCCATACTTCCACCTGGACCATAGCCTTCATAACGTGCGGGAGAATAATCTTCACCCCCACCCCCTTTCGCCTTATCAATGGCCTTATCAATCACGTGGCTTGGCACTTGGTCTTTTTTGGCGCGGTCGATCAAGCTGCGCAGGGCTAAATTTCCAGAGGGGTCGACTCCTCCAGACTTAGCGCTAACATAGATTTCACGACCATAGCGGCTATAAACCTTGGCCTTCATATCAGAGGTTTTTGCCATTGATTCTTTGCGGTTCTGATAGGCTCTGCCCATGGGGCTAATGCTCCGTAGTGATGAGAAAAAAGGCGATTTTACTGATTAATGAATGGTTAGGGAAACGAGGTGGCTCCGAATAATCTGAGACGATTTTCAGGCTTCTGTGTTTTTCTTAGGGATGGAATTAAAACCGTAGTAACGCCGCAAGCAAGCGCCGCGTTAACGGTCGCTTTGACTTGCATTGTTATGTTTTACAACTTAAACAGGTACAACTTTATTTGCACAAGGACCTTTTTGACCTTCGCCAACTTCAAACTCTACTGCCTGCCCATCACTGAGTGTTGCGTAACCACCACCCGCTTGAATTTCTGAGTGATGAACAAAAAGATCTTTACTGCCATCTTCTGGTGTAATAAAACCAAAGCCTTTATCTGCGTTGAACCACTTAACTGTACCTTTACTCATTTTCTTTACTCGCATTGTTGGTGAATTATAAAAATATATTCGAATTCACCGGTTCGAATATAATGTGATAGGTTTCGACAAATACACATAACAACTTGTTCAAAAGCCTAAGGCTTTATATCACTTTAGCTCCTTATGCAGAAGCAAAAAATATTCAACCAAGGCTATTCTTGTTTTCTTACAATAGGTTAGAGAAAATAGAAAGGTTCTTTCATGTGGCAAAAGAAGCCTAATCCCTGTTTTTATTTCCCAACCCCTTCTCACTGACCAAAAATATAAAACTTTTAGAATCAAATACTTAACGACACCTTTGCTTGGATCAGAAGTCAGTGGCTCCCCGCCCAAGGGAAGGTATCTTGCACTTATTATTTACTACCAGATGATTTACTACCAGAACTGCGCCAGCGGAAGAAAACATAACCATACACCAACAGATTTATACCTATAGCCCCCAAACCCAGAAAAATCTGTATCTCAGGTGTTAACCCTGGCGGATAAATTATCGGTATCAAGTAGTGTTCTACAAAACCCGCAGAATAGGCTTCTGCCCCGCCGGACTCACGCAACCATTTTTCCAACGGCGTCAGAGGGCAAACCCAGTGGGTGAATTCAATCACTGATACCCAGATGGCAAATGGTAAATGAAGAACAATCGTCCAGTGCCGCCAGAGAACGAACAAGCCACCCAGTAGGCCATAGATAATCACTAACAGGTGGAAAATAACCACCGCATCGGCCAACCATTGATAAATCGTTGTTACGCCCTCTTTATCTTCACTTCAAATGTTTTCCCAATCCAGCATCGCTTGCTTGCGCGATATTCCCCAACGGTAACCACCTAAAGAGCCGTCTCGACGAATCACTCGGTGGCAGGGAATTAACCAGGCAATGGGATTGGCCCCCACCGCATTAGCGACCGCCCGAACAGATTTGGGCCTGCCGATGGCATTAGCTATATCGCTGTAGGTCGTGACAATGCCACTGGGAATATTTAAAAGAGCCTGCCAGACTTCACATTGAAAACTTGTGCCTGCGGGCTGCAACGCCAGTAGTTTTTTACGCTCTCTCTGGAACAGTTCTCTGGCAATCTCTGCGGCACCGTCATCATTGCGGTGACACTCGACAACTTGATTATCTATACCCCAGCCTTGAACTGGGTCACTGCCTTCCTCATCCTCAAACATCAGATAGTTGATGCTTTCAGTTGTCCATGCCACCCACAATTTGCCAAAGGGTGATTCTGAGCAACCATAGTAAATACTGGTCTTTTCGTTACCTGACAAGTATTGGATGAATACTGCATTTTCAGCGGGAGAAGCTGCCTTGATATCCAGTTTGGCACATTGAGAATCGGTCGACATAACAAGCTCCAGAGTGGTCTAGTACTAGTCTAATACCCACAGAGAAAAAAACCAACAGTGCGCAACCATGTTTACATAAATCACTACATAGTCAATATAAATCATATTGTTATAAACTATTTATAATGTATTACATTAAATTATTTACTGTAAGTTGCTCCTTGAATGGTAGAGTCATCCTCTCACTTTTACTAACTCGCCCCACCCACCTCGCGGGTTAAACCGCATAACGCTATAGTTAAAAGCACGTACCTTTGCATTTAGCATTTGAGGTGTAACAGCATGTCAGGCCCTCCCTTACGTATTCTGGTCATCGGCTCCGTTACCATCGACAACATCGCCGTGGTCGGAACACAGGATATCGACCGAGTCACTCTTCATAACGGAGAAAAATCTTATCTCTTACTTGAGCAAGGCCGAAAGGTAGATGCTGAAAATATATCGAATCATGTGGGCGGTGGCGCCGCCAATGTGGCCGTTTCCATCGTGCGCCAAGGGTTTGATACCGACATTCTGGCTCTGGTCGGTGATGACCATAATGGTGAAACCATTCGGCAAAAATTGAGCTACGAAGGTGTTGGGCTGGATCATTTCGTCATAGACCCACATTCAGAAACTGGCAGCTCCATCCTGATTTATGCTCATGACCAAAATGCAGCAATTTTCACTAACAGAGGTGCCAATACATACCTGCCCCCCTATCTGGACAAGGTTGATTTTTCGGACTATTACCTCGTCTATATTGGCTGTCTCTCAGGGAGTTCTCATCAGTGCTTTCCAAAAATTGTGCACAAGGCTAAGGCCGCTGGCTGCTATGTAGCGACCAACCCGGGTATCGATCAACTGACTGATCATATCGATGAATTTATCAGTGTTGCCCATCAAATTGACTACCTGTCGCTCAATAAAGAGGAAACCATTGCACTGCTGTCCCAGCTGACCATGAACAAACAACATGCTAGCGACATCCGGTTAACACACCTAACAGGGGCCAAGGTAATACCACCACTGCTTGAATCAGGACTTCATTTGGGTGAGAGAACATTACCACTGAGACATGCCATCTCTACCATCCATCATTTGGGGCCTACCTATTTTTCACTGACAGACGCGATGGAGGGCGCCTATCTCTTTGATGGTAAGACATTACTCTACTGCCCATCAGTAGAAATTACTCCCTGGGGTACAGCCGGTGCAGGAGATGCTTTTGCGTCTACCATTGTTGCTCAACTGATCAATGGCTACGGGCCTGAACAGGCCCTTTTTGCAGCCACAAAAAATGCCGGTAGCGTTGTTGAACATGTCGATACCCAAACGGGGTTGCTGACAACAGAACATATTGACCTATTGCTTAAGAAAGACTCGCCCCGTAACCATGTGGTACTGATTGGTAAAGAAAAACACATAAGGTGATAACGCTTTTAATATCACTAAACTCTTGACCGCATAAAGTTGACCGCATAAAAAAACCCGCTTAGCGGGTTTTTTTATGCGGTCAACTTTACTACGAAACATACCGGCCAATAATGCCTGGCTCATCGAGCATTATCGATTTAACCGGGTTTCAATAAGCTGGTCGACCACAGAGGGGTCAGCCAGTGTCGATGTATCACCAAGGTTCTCCAATTCGTTAGCGGCGATCTTACGCAGAAGCCGTCGCATAATTTTACCTGAACGGGTTTTTGGTACACCTGGCGCCCAATGAATCAAATCCGGCTTTGCGATATGGCCTATCTCTTTGACGCAGAGGTCAATCAATGCCTTGCGCAGCTCATCTGAGGGCTCGACACCCGTCATCAGCGTCACATAGGCGTAGATGCCCTGCCCTTTAATATCATGAGGATATCCCACCACAGCAGCTTCAGCTACATTGGGATGAAGTACCAAAGCACTTTCCAATTCAGCGCTACCCATACGGTGACCGGAGACATTGAGTACGTCATCAACACGACCGGTAATCCAGTAATGACCATCTTCATCGCGACGGGCACCATCACCGGTAAAGTAGTATCCGGGAAATGCTGAGAAATAGGTTTCTTTAAAACGAACTGGATCACCATACACACCGCGAATTTGGGATGGCCACGAAGATTTAATCGCCAAGTTGCCCTCTCCTGGTCCCTCTATAATATTACCCTCACCGTCGAGTAGTACCGGTTCTACACCAAAAAATGGCACGGTGGCACAACCCGGTTTCATGTCAATGGCACCGGGTAACGGCGTCAGCATATGAGCGCCTGTCTCCGTCTGCCACCAAGTGTCGACGATGGGGCACTTGGAATCACCGACGACTCGGTAATACCACTCCCATGCTTCGGGGTTGATGGGCTCACCTACCGTACCCAGCAAGCGCAGCGAGCTGCGGCTGGTTTTTGTCACAAAATCATCACCGGCGCCCATCAATGCACGAATAGCCGTGGGTGCGGTATAGAAAATATTTACCTTGTGCTTATCGATAACCTGCCAGAAACGAGAGGCATCGGGATAGGTGGGCACACCTTCGAACATTAGAGTAATGGCACCATTACAGAGGGGGCCATACACAATATAACTATGACCAGTCACCCAGCCCACATCGGCGGTACACCAGTAGACATCCCCCTCTTTGTAATCAAACACGTACTTGTGAGTCATGGCTGTCTGTAGCAGATAGCCCGCGGTGGTATGCAGCACACCCTTTGGCATACCCGTAGACCCAGAGGTGTAGAGAATAAACAACGGGTCTTCTGCATCCATTATCTCTGGTTCGCAGTAATCACTGGCATCATCTACCGTCTCGCGATACCAAATATCACGACCTTCCTGCCAGTTAATTTTTCCGCCCGTATGCTTTACCACCAGGCAAGTGTGTACATTGGGGCAGCTCTTCAGTGCCTCATCTGTATTGGCTTTAAGGGGAATGGTCTTGCTGCCTCTCAGGCCTTCATCCGCGGTAATCAATGCCTGGCAGTCAGAATCGAGAATACGGTCTTTTAATGCCTCAGGAGAAAAGCCACCAAATACTACGGAGTGAACCGCACCGAGCCTTGCACAGGCCAACATGGCATATGCAGCCTCGGGAATCATCGGCATATAGATACAAACTCTATCGCCCTTTTTGACTCCACGAGCTTTCAGCACATTCGCCAGTTTATTGACCTGTTGACTCAACTGGTTGTAGGTAATATTACTGCTAACAGAAGGGTCATCACCCTCCCAGATAATCGCTGTTTTCTCACCGCGTGTCGCAAGGTGGCGGTCAATACAATTCACGGTGACATTCAGCTTACCACCCGTGAACCAACTGGCTTCGCCGGTACTAAAATCATAGCTGCTAACGTCACTCCAGGGTTGCTCCCAGTCGATAAATTTTTCCGCCTCTTCTGCCCAAAATTTATCTGAGTCTTCTATCGAACGACGGTACATTTCCTGATAAGTTTCCGCATTAATATGCGCGTCTTTAGCAAAACTCTCGGGAACTGGGTGAACCTGTACTTGGGACATATGAGCCTCCCTTATATGCGTTACTTTATATTTTCAATAATTACTGTGTTCAGACTAGTTAAAATGAAGACTACCATCTACTAGACCTTTGTATAAGTAAGACCGCTGTATGAGCCAGCCCCTATATAAGCACGGCCTTTACATAATAAGCCCTTGGCCTATCAAACTAAATTACCTTCAATTTATTAGCTTGAAGAAAGGGTTTAACCTAATGCCGAAGAGTGTGAGCTATTAACCTGATTTAGCCCCAAATACTCTGCCCGCCTCCCAAAAATAACAGGTCTATAGCCATTAGCTAATTTCACGTCCTTATCCTACAATCGACCAACAATTTTCAACTGGAGCTATTAATGAAACGCAGAACATTGGGAATAACTAAAATTATTACGGTACTAACTACTACTTGCATTCTCCTAATAGGCTGTGCTTCACAGCAAGAAAAAGTCTCCTCTGATCAGTTTTCAGGTTATCTAAATGATTACACCAAGCTGACAAAAGTAAAAGACCAAGAGGCCTTGCGCTGGATTAGCGATGAAGTAAGTTCCGGAGGTTATAACAAGGTAATGTTCGATAAAACAGTGGTTTATCCACAAAGTATTTCAACACTATTTCTAGAAGATGTCGCGGCCATTTTTGATCACGCTCTTCGTAAGTCCTTTACTGACGGTGTTGAGGTAGTCACTCAACCCGGACCTGGGGTACTTCGCATTAAGCCAGCTATCACTGGCCTAACGTCTGAGACAGAAGGGGTGAAAACCTATGAGTTTATACCTGTCGCTGCAATTTATAACGGCTTTAAGGCCGCCATGGGATGGCGCAGTAAAGTTACCCAGGTTTTTCTAGAGGTCGATGTCATCGATAGCGTTTCTGGAAAAAGTGTAGCTGCCGGGGTTCGCAAGGGAACGAACGAGCAGCTCACTCAAGAAGAGGTCAGACTCAGTGATGTTCGCCCAATAGTCCAGGAATGGGCCTCAGACGGTGTAAATATCGTTAAGACAGTGATGTCAGAGGCCTCACCTAAGATTCCGAATGCCACTTATTAACTAATATTATATTACTTGAGCAAGGGCCCCGGGGGGGCTCTTGCAATATAAAGTCTTGGGTTATCACCCGCTTTGAGATAGACCGTGATGCCACCACTTACCATTCTGGCTAACACACAAATCAGGGACAGGTATTTTAATCTGTAGTGAGCGGCTTGAACCCAAGGCGTTTTCTCAGATAACCCCTTGAGGCATTAAGGTTAGACAATACCAGATCAGATAATTTTTCTATTCCCTCCTCCCGAGTTTTAACGTTATCATCCAACCAAATAATACCCTGCCAAAAATTAGCGGTATGTGCTTCCGACAGTAAAAACCCAGAGACCTGTACCACGGCCTGCGTACTAAAATCGCCTCCTCGGTAATCAGTCACAAACGCCTCAATAGTGTTATATGCCTTGGGTGCTATTTGCTTCTGAGCAGATTGAATACTGGCTTGCTCTCCGATATCAATCGGTCTTAATAACAGCACGCCCTGAATACCTTCCTCCTGCAGCTTTAGACGTAACGCCGGATCATGGAGGCTCGAAATATCTGGAAGCAGGCTGTAGCTTGCGATTGCATCATAATTATTTGCTCTGAGATTTTTGACCAATTCATTTTCAAAATCACGACGGATACTGTGTTCTTTACTGAGTGCAACCACCGTAAATTTTAATAGCTTATCGGTACTACCTGCTCCCTGCTGAGTCTCTGCATAAACGTACCCGCCTAATAACAATATAGACAAACTTATTATCTGAAACCACGTCACAATATTACGAAGCATTTATGTTTCTTCCCACACCACACACGCGTTACGTGATGATCAGTCCAGTTCAACCTTATAAAAAACCGAATACAACACTGGTATTACCACCATCGTCAATATCGTCGCAAAGACCAGACCAGCAATAATGGTGGTCGCCATCGCCGCAAAAAAAGCATCAAACAGCAGGGGAATCATTCCCAATGCAGTGGTTGAGGCCGCCATACCTACCGGCCTAAGGCGACTGACACCTGAATCAATGATAGCCGATAATAAATCCTTATCCTCTCCACTCTGAAGAACAATCTCATCAATCAGAACAATGGCATTTTTTATCAACATACCAATCAGGCTGAGGAACCCCAACAACGACATAAATCCGAATGGCTGGCCTGTTGAAAGCAGCCCAAACGTAACTCCGATGAGCGCCAGTGGCACCACCAACCAAATAATAAGGGGCTGGCGAAGTGAGTTGAATAACATAACGGTAACCAGCACCATCACCATTAGAAACATGGGAAGACTTGCCGACAAACCCGCTTGAGCATTACCGGAGTCCTCATACTCACCACCCCACTCAAGCTCATAGCCCTCAGGTAACTCAATGGCCTCAATCTTTGGTCGTACCCGGGCAAACAACTTAGTGGCCGGGCCCGAGATTGGGTCCGCAAAAGTGATGATGGTTGGCTTGCGGTTACGCCGCATAATGATTTCATCGGTAAAAACTGTCTTAAATCCCGAGACAACCTGACGCAGCGGAATCATAGCCCCGGCAGCGGGGCTCCATATTTGCAAGTTATAGATATTCTCAATATTAGACCGACCAGGCTCATTTGCTCGTAAAATAATGGGTAGCAAGAGATCACTATCCCGATAAATACCCACCTGCTCACCCTGAAAGCCTTCTTGTAAAACACTGGCAATCTGCGATCGAGTAATGCCATTATGATTGGCTTGCTTTTCCGCAACCACTGGCTGTATCACTTTGACACGCTGTCGCCAATCCGTACGTATCGCTTTGGCACCACCATCCCCATGGAGAATAGATTCGACTTGCTTGGATAATACTCGCAGCTCGTTTCGGTCTGGGCCGCTCAACCTCGCCTGAATTTTACCTGTACTACCCGGCCCGAGCTGAAATCTGGAGGTGTAACCCAACACATCTGGATAATTCTGTTTTAAATGCTCTTCAATATTAACCAATAAGGCATCAATTTTGTTCGGGTCATCCACATCAACCAACAACTGAGCATAAGCACTGTTCAATTTTTCTGGCGTATACGTCAACAGAAAACGGAGTCCTCCTTTACCAATCAGTGAACTGATGTGCGTCACGCCTTCCTGCTCTTTTATATAATTTTCAACCGACTCCGCTAGTTGCTCCGTCTCATCAATATGAGTCCCCTGGGGCAACCAAAGATCAACCATAAACTGGGGGCGAGTGGAAGGAGGGAAAAAACTCTGATCAACAAATTGGAAACTCCAAACAGAGGATAGAAATACCCCAACAACAACGAGCAGCGTCAGGACCTTGAACCGAATACAGGTACGCAACATATTTTTATAGCGAGCATAAATCCCACTATTGTAGGGATCATCTGCCTCAGTATTTGACTCTGACTTCTTCAAAAACATGACACACAAGAGTGGGGTTATCGTAACAGCCGTCACCCAGCTCAAGAGCAATGAGACCAGTACTACTTGGTATAATGAACGGCAAAACTCACCAGTACTGTCATCTGAAGTGCCAATAGCAGCAAAGGCAAGAATGGCAATAACTGTGGCACCGAGTAATGGAATAGCTGTCTGCTTAACCACCGCTATAGCAGCAGACTTCGCCTCTTCACCCTTCTGTAATCTAACAAGTACCCCATCTACCACCACAATGGCATTGTCCACCAGCATTCCCAGTGCAATGATCAAGGCACCCAGTGAAATACGCTCCAGGGCAACCATCATAGGCGCGAGAAAAATAAAGGTACCAGAAATGGTCAACAGCAGCACAAAACCAATTAACACGCCACTGCGCAGTCCCATAAATATCAGTAGTACAACAATCACAATAGCCACTGCTTCCAGAAGGCTGATGATAAAGCTCTTGATAGCAATATCCACGGCGTCTGACTGCATAGAGACCAGACCAGCCTCAATACCGAGGGGCAACTGAGACTTAAGCTCTGCAACTCGCTGCTTTAGAGCCTTTCCCATATTGACGACATTACCACCAGAAACTGTGGATATCCCCAACCCAATGGCAACCTTACCGTCGTAACGAATCAAGTAGTCTTGCGGATCTACATAACCACGCCATGTCCGGGCAATATCTTTCAGGAAAATTTGTTCGGAAGGCCCACTGCCCCCACTGATAAGGATTTCACCAAATTGCTCTATGCTCTTGATTTCACCGGTGGGGTGGATGGTGATAAATTCATTACCAACAGTGGCGCGACCCGCGTCTGCAACCAAATTTTTCTGCTGTAATTCACGAACAATAATGTCGACAGAAATACCAAGTTGAGCCATTCGGTCACGGTTCATTTCAACATAAACAGCCTCCGTGCGCTCACCAAAAGTATCAATTTTACCTACATCTTCAACTAGCAGTAGCTCTCGTCGGAGCAGATCAACGACATCTTTGATCTCGGCATAACTGTAACCATCACCTGTGATCGCTATAAAGATACCGTAGACGTCGCCATAGTCATCAACGACTAGAGAGCGCCCAGCCCCTGGTGGCAACTCTCGCTGAGCATCATCAATCTTGCGCCGAAGTTCATCCCAGACCTGAGGCAAAAGCTCCTTGTCATATTTGTCTTTAATCGTCACGGTAAGAGTGGACAACCCATTATCAGACCTAGACACCACATAATCGAGCTGCCCCATACTCTGAACCGCTTTCTCCAGACGGTCAGACACCTCTGCCTCAACCTCGGCCGCTGTAGCTCCGGGGTATGCGGTAATCACCAAGGCATCCTTAATCGTGAACTCTGGATCTTCCAACCGACTAAGACCCTGATAACTCATCATGCCAGCACCGAGCATGACAAAGGTCAACACTAGCGTGGTAACCCGACGCTCAATGAAAAACTGGGCAATATTCATATAACAATCCCCACCATCACTCGCCTAAGAGACGAACTTTCATCCCTTCACGCAGATGATGTACACCCGAAATAGCTATACGGTCACCCTCTTGCAGGCCATTTAGTACCCGAATTTCCATGCCGGACAAATGTCCAAGCTCTACCATTACCTGTGACACTTGCATGGTGTCAGTGTCCACACGCCAGGCATATACTGCGCCTTTCTCATTCTCGGCCACAGCAGAAACAGGAACCATAAAGCCCGCCAGCTCAACTTCAGAAACATCATCCTTGGGCGAGCGCATAATCACTTTCGCCGTCATGCCTGGAAGAATCGTAGCCTCTTTGGTATTTTCGAAGGAAAGCGTGACCAAATAGGTGCGCGTCACTGGGTCAACGGCGGTTGAGAAGGACTTAAATTTTGCGGGAAAGCGCTGGCCTGGCATCGCGCTAAGTTCCACCTCAGGCCTGATTCGAGCAGTTCTCTCATCAAGAGAAAACCCTCGCCTTACTCGTGCGACATCTTGCTCCGGGACAATGACATCTATTTCCAGATGCGATAAATCATGTAACAACAGCACTGGCTGCTTAGATCTAATATTTTCAAAGTTTTCGACAATCTTTGTTGCAATCTCCCCGGAAAACGGACTAAAAATCTTGGTGTCCTGAAGCGCCTTTTCAGCTGTTTTCAGTTGCTCACTGGCAACCTGAAAATCCCGTAATGTGATATCCACTTCAGCCTGTGACCCTGCACCTTGGTCAAATATCTTTTTTGCACGAATGTACGCTGAACTCATTGCTGTCTGATTTGACTTAGCCCCGTTATATGCGGCCAAGTAATCAGTGGGGTCTAAGCGTGCCAGCAACGTGCCTTTCTCAACCTTGTCACCTTCCGTGATGGGCAACTCAATAATTTTTCCCGACACTTCAAATCCCAGCTCGACACTCTGTTCTACTGTGACTACACCGGATAGTTCTCGTGTAATGCCCGTCTTATCCGCACCCAGTGTCATCAGCTTCACTGGACGCACAATCTCTACTTCCGGTTCTGGTGGCTCACTACAAGCCTGCAACATAAATATTGAGGTGACTGCCAGGAGAACCCTGTATTGAATGCAATGAGTCTGTCTTAATTTCATCTGCTCCCTCCAGGGAGATACACAACTTGGTATACACCTCTGAGGTGAATACCACATGAACGGGTATTTTTACTTGGCTTTATTGTCGGACTGCAACAAATCACCCCAGTTTGTACGTTCTTCCATTTCATTTCGGATTTCATCGGAAATAAAACTATTCCCTTCTCGAATTTCCCAGCCACCACCCAACGCCTTATACATGGCGATGAGATTAAGTGCGATATCACCACGAGCCGTGGCCCACCGATTCTGTTGTACGACCAGGGAGCGTTGAGAATCAATTACTCGCTGAAAATCCACGGAGCCTTCCCGATACTGAATACTGGAAATCTCGACAGATCGCTTAGCTGCGGCTGAACTGGTAGCACGGAAGGTACTCTCACGTTTAGATTGCACAAACGCTACCATGGCATCCTCGACCTCTTGATAAGCGGTGAGAACGGTATTTTGATAATTCACGACGCTTTGCTGGAAACGAGCATCCTGAACACGAACATTATTCTTAATGCGACCATAATTCAGAATATTCCAGGTAAACGAAGGTCCCGCTGAGAAAAACAACGTGCCACTATCAAATAAATCACTGGTATTACTATTATGGGTATCACTGGATTGATAGCCAATGGAGCCTGTCAGTGAAAAACTTGGATACAAATCTGCCTTGGCAACACCAATCAAAGCACTCTGATTAGCCGCCTGGTACTCGGCTAAGCGAACATCCGGACGACGCCTAAGCAGGTCAGCAGGAATACCCGTTGCCATAGCGACTGATGTAACGGGTATCTGCCCTACGCCACCCAACATTGCCGTCAAGTCCGAAGGGGGCATCCCCATCAAGACACTGAGGCCATTATTGGCTTGGCGTAAGGAGGTCATGAGGATAGGATTCTGCGCTTGAGTATCAGCAAGGGTAGAGGTTGCCTGCTGGACATCCAGTTCAGTGGTTGCGCCATTTTCATACCGTACTTGCGCAATCCTCAAGCTTTCTTGCTGTAAGCTGATATTAGAGCGAACTAGGGCAAGCTGCTCTTCCAGTGTTCGGATGGAGACATAAGCACGAGCTACTTCTGCGGTCAGGATAACCAGAGTGTTGTCATAATCCGCCTCAGTCACAGAAAGGGATGCCTCTGCGGCCTCTATTGACCGACGAAAGCGACCCCAAAAATCCAACTCCCAGGCAGCATCGAAACCTACCCGATGGTCGGAATAGCTGTCATCAGTCAGCGCATTGAAATTTGGACTTTTTTCGCTCAACCTAACTCTATTGGCCGAACCATTTAGCTGTTGCACCTGCGGGTAACGATTACCGACGGCAATGCCTAACTGCGCTCTTGCTTCAAGAATTCGAAGCCCAGCAACTTGTAGCGGGAGGTTCTGTTGATAGGCTGTCTGGATCAATGTATCGAGTACAGGATCATTGAAGGCTTTCCACCATTCAACCTGCACACGAGGCTCGTCTGACAGTGCCTCATCCTTTGCTGACCAACTGGCCGCTGTTGAGACTTCCGGTTTTTCAAAGTCCGGGCCAAGCGCTGTGCAACCTGTCATCAATAAGGTGAAAAGCAGACCTAATAGAACCAATTCGTATTGGCCTCTACGAAATGATGCGCGAGTAACAAACGTTGACTGAGAGATCATCCACCTCGATCAATAATTTCTTATTTTTTAATACATCATTTAGTCTAAAGCTTATGCAAGGAAATACAAGGCTCTATTTAGGAGAGAGGAAATCCTTACCGTTATGGCCATTTTTACGCCAAAAAACAATGAGTTAACTTATGAGTCCATCCTAAAAAAACACGCTTTAATAATACTAAAACTCATGCGAAATTTTATAAGAAATGTAATATAAGTCTGGGAAGGTAATTTGATCTCATCACTTTTTATAGGTGACTATTTTGATTCAAACTAAACCTTAAAGTGCTTTGTTAACACCAAGACACTACAGCCGTGAGCGGAAGTACTGATCAGCACAGTCAATACGATAATCGAATAAACGCCTTCGTAACCAGTCACACCTAGCTCGCCAGCAGCGATTAATAAATAGAGAGTTGAGGCGATCCCCCTGGGGCCAAACCAGCCACGCTGTAATAGTTCAGTCCACCACCAACCAAAGATCCATAGAGGGAAACAATACTTTGGCCACCGCAATGCCGAGAAGTATGGTTAGCGGTAAGCCTAGAGGGGGTAAACCGAATCATCATTGCATCCACAAACAGAATGAGCAGTGCTGTCAGGATAATCGTGCATCGAAAGTCAAGCCTATTTCTGGGGAAGAGATGACAGCAGTGCCCCGATATATTGCTCGAGACGCTTCTGTCCTAGTGATTCGGGAATATCTTCTCCGACAAAAGCCTGTACAGCACCACGCCATAATGCGCGATGGCCTCCTCGCTTACCAATAGCCAGTAGCAACGTCCCTACATCATAATCTTCAGATGTCTTGTTCAAGGCTGGATCGAGATTAAAAAACTTATTTAATTTTTCACTTTCACTCGTCGACATATCACCCAAGATGACTGCAGCCAACATCACATATTCAGCACTACTGGCATTAACAAACATATGTCCCCTATTAGACATTTGGCGCTGCACTTCTGACCGAAGGTAATTAGGTAAGGAAGGCTTGTTTGATAAAATCTTATTAGGGTCAACCCAAATAACATTGGAATACCAACCTACTGGTTCTCCCTTCGGGAGATAAAACCCAGGTTTGCTGACCACAATAGATGAGGACGGCCTCAACTTTTTAGCGTAGCTTGGTTCAGATTCAGGTTCGCTCGGAGCAGATGACAGACACCCGGATAAACCCCACAAAATAAGCACCGCTAATTGAAGTGTCCTAACCACGAAACTCTCCTTAATTATTCATCAAATATAAATATCTATCGGAGCACACAGCTGGCGAGGTCTGCCCTCGCCGACAAGTATTTTCTAGCACAGTACCTTTTCTAACATCCGGTCTAACATCAGGATTGAGAATCTTCTGAGTTCCTACTGGACAACTCAGTCGCAATATAAAGCCCCATTAAACGGGCTACAATAACAGTCAAATAAAGCTGTCCTACAATTGCCTCCATTGCTGCCCATGACCTGGCGATAGGGGTTACCGGTGTAATATCTCCATACCCTAGAGTAGTGAGGGTGACATAACTGTAATACAGAAGCTCTCGCAGTAATGCTGAATAACCTTGCTGTACATCAATATCGATGGAAAAGGCCTCCGGAGTAACCAGCTCCATCGTCAAATAAATATAGGCCCATATCACCCCAATTAAGAGATAGACACAGAGCGAAGCAAAGATAAGATCACTGCTCACGCGTCTGGTAACGACAACAAAGTGCAATAAGTGGGTGAGGATAAACAGCATGAAAATGATGCCGAAAATGCCATACCCCAAAGTCCACACTGTCGCTTCATTGACCAGGGAGTGCCCACTTATCACTAGAATAGGAAGCGAAAAAACTCCACCTATCAGCATCAACCAGCGATCATGTGTTACCAACCACAACATCGCCAATAGGACCACAAGCCACACCAATTTCTGTATTAATTCCGCCCCATCGCCAAAAAAAGGGGGTAACAAGATCAATGCTACCAGCGCGAGAAATAACCCCAGAAAGCTGTAACGTGGAAACTGTTGCTCACCCATACGCAGTATTCCTATGCTTTTTTACAAGAAGCCTGTATTAGTCTGCATGTTAGTATATTTTATTGCTCAACAAACTCATCATAATGCCAGCCACCATTTATCAAGCTCTAAAGCTATCAATCTCTAAAGTTATCAAACTGAAATGGCTGCCCTAAGTCCGCACCTCGAACTAGCGCCATGACTGCTTGCAGGTCATCACGTTTTTTGCCGGTGATTCGTATTTTGTCACCTTGAATCGCCGCCTGGACTTTCATCTTGGCATCTTTCACCAGTTTGACTATTTTCTTCGCCATAGGTTGGTCAATGCCCTGTTTAAAACAAACTTGTAGTGAAAAGGTTTTACCACTGTGTAGCGCCTCTTCATCCACATCAATGACGTAAGGGTCCACTTTACGTTTCACCAAATTTCCTCGCAGCATATCCAGTAACTGCTGGCATTGAAAATCCGCCTCGGTAGAGAGTGTCACCTCACCATCTTTAAATTCAACCTTGGTATCTACACCTCGAAAATCAAAACGAGTGGCGAGTTCTCGCTGGGTATTTTCCGCAGCATTGCGAATTTCTTCTTGTTTAACTTCGGAAACAATATCAAAAGAGGGCATTGAGCTATTCCTACTAATTAATAATCACAAAGCTGGCAGTTTAGTCCTGATTAACAATCAGGAAAAGAATCTGTTGAGTAGCCAAGCCTAGTTCATAAGCTATCAAAAGCCTAGTTGAACGATGTGCGAAAAAAGATAGATGCCATTGGTTGTTGTGAACAGTCGGTGGTTGTCCAGCGCTTGCCCAAAACCCGCTCAGGCAAAATGTTGCGTCGCACCATGCGTCAAATTGCAGATGGGGAACCTTACTCTGTACCCTCTACTATTGATGATCCAGTTATTTTTGATGAACCCGGTTATTCTTGATGAAAGGAAGGCTGTAATAAAAACCCTGAGGGTTTCCCCAAACTAAAGCACTGACGCTTACTTCCTACCCCAGCAACTTCAGCCGGCAGCTAAACACTACCGACATTTTTGTCTAAAAATGCCGGTGTTTGAGAAGGAAACAGGAAAAGAAAAGGAAGAGTAAATCACCCGTCAGGTGGACTTTAAGCCACCTGTACAGGAATAGTGTTAGAGGCACGCTCTACCGTGTTATCCGCATTGAGATACACCAACTTTGGTTTATGGATCGCCATCTCTTCTTCAGTATATTGAGCGTAAGTAGCAATAATCACTTGATCACCCACTTGGCACTTACGAGCGGCGGCACCATTCATGGAAATAATACCGGAACCAGGCTCAGCACGAATAATGTAGGTAGTGATCCGTTCACCATTGTTGACGTTGTAGATATCAATTTGCTCGAACTCTCTCAGTCCCGCTAAGTCGAGCAGGTTTGAGTCGATAGCGCAGGAACCGTCATACCACAGCTCCGCGTGGGTCACTGTGCCCATGTGCAGCTTGCCTTTAAGTAGGGTGCTCAACATAAAAATTCCTCTAATTCAGGGAAACGCTTATCCAAGGAAACACTTAATCCACGGAAACATTGTCAATCAGCCGTGCTGCGGTGGCGTACATCGCACCCAGGACGGTAATATGTTTATCATCCACTGCTGCCATTTCCAGTGTTTTACTGTTACAGACAGTAATGTAATCCGGTTTGAAGCCCACCGCTTCAATCTGCCGGTTGGCTTCCTTTTCCAAGGCAACAAAGTCTCTGTCACCTAACTTAATCTGTTCGACAACCCAGTTCAGGCTCTTGTTCAATTGGTTCGCCTTGGGCCGCTCTTCTGCCGTCAGGTAACCATTACGAGAGCTCATAGCCAAACCATCGGGCTCCCGATGAATGGGTGCTGCGATAATGTCCACCGGTATACAGAGGTCTTCCGACATCCGACGAATAACCGCCAGTTGCTGGTAGTCCTTAATACCGAATACTGACTCATCCGGCTGCACAATATTGAAGAGTTTCGACACAACGGTTGTCACACCTTCAAAGTGACCCGGGCGACTGGCACCACAGAGCATATCTGTCATGGTCGAGCAGATTACTCGAGTTTGGGTATCCAGACCATTGGGGTACATTTCACTGTCATCCGGATGAAATAAATAGTCACAACCCACCTCACGCAATTTGGCACAATCAGCCTCAAAAGTACGAGGGTACTTGTCCCAGTCTTCATTGAGGCCAAATTGAAGTCTGTTGACAAAAATAGAGCACACAACCACATCATTAGTTTGTTGCGCTCGTTTTATCAACTCGGTATGTGCTTCGTGTAAGTTGCCCAAAGTGGGCACAAAGCCAATACGCTTGCCCTGTTGACGTGCTGTCATCAACGAATCTCGGAGGCCCTGGATAGTATGAAAAATCTGCATAGTAAATCCCGAATAACTACTGGTCAGCGAAGTAATCTCGGGCGAGATTTTCGAAACGAGTATATTTACCCAGAAATGCGAGCTTACAGGTGCCAATGGGGCCATTCCGTTGCTTGCCGATGATAATCTCTGCCACCCCTTTGTCCTCACTACCCTCGTTATACACTTCATCACGATAGATAAAGACAATCACGTCCGCATCCTGCTCAATAGCACCTGATTCTCTCAAATCAGCGTTAATGGGCCGCTTGTTGGGGCGCTGCTCTAAATTACGACTGAGCTGGGATAATGCGATGACGGGACAATTAAACTCACGAGCAATGGTTTTTAACTCTCGGGAAATCAGGGTGATTTCAGTGGTGCGGTTTTCTGTAGGTACACTACTGCTCATTAACTGCAAGTAGTCCACCATGATCAAGCCAGGCTCGCCATGCTCGCGGGATAACTGTCGTACCTGATTCTTCAATTCCATCGGGGTAATAC
>DRHD01000161.1 GCA_011049795.1 Porticoccus sp. | reverse complement strand
TCGCCGATATCGGAATGCGGATGCTATCGCCAAGGGAGTTATTTTTGGCACAGGGATTCAGAGAGGACTATATTATAGATCCTATTTACAACGGTAAGCCATTAACAAAAACCAACCAGGTAAAAATGGTGGGCAACTCAGTATCCCCGCATCCAGCTAAAGCACTGGTCCGGGCCAACATGGGGGTAGATTGAAGAAAATTAAATGCACGGCATGCGGCGAGATGGTGATAGTCTGCCTGAACGGCACGGTCTTCTTGCATTACGAACCAAAAAAGAAACCGGGGCCAGCAGCGGCCCCAGCCAAATGCCGAATGAGCGGTAAGAAAACAGAGACCAATGAATAAGGATCCAATGGACGGCCATAAATGCAAGGAAATTGCGCGAGTCCACAACATGGGACCAGATCGGGAGATGTGGTTAGGTGAACTGCTTGAGCCAATCAAAGGAGAGCCCCAGGAAACACACTGCCTCCACATCAAAACACCATATAAAGAAGTAGTGTGGGGAATCCTCGCAGATGATCTTGCCTGTTATGTGGTATTTGATTATATATTGCGAGGGCATCCCATTAATGAGAGGTGGTTGCAGAACGTAGCAGAGAAGTATCAAATTAACTTATAAGTGAATGGAGATATTATGAGCGAAGAAATTAGCGATCGAGAGATTGAACTGGCCGAAGAAATGATGGCGCTGCAGCATGCAATGCAAACCGGTATCAAGGCACTCATAGAGTATGGGCTTGTTAGCGAAGACCCCAAACACCTGCGGACTGGCATGAGCTCTGCGCTGGTCTTTAATGGCACGGTGGTAAGATTGCTCGTAGAAAAAGGCATTATCACACGCGAAGAATATGCCGAGGCGGCCGTGGTAGACCTGAAGGCCGAAGTAAAGCGGTACGAAAAAGAAATATCTGAGCACCTGGGTGGTGCTAACATTACTCTAAAATGAAACATTTGGCAGCGGATCTATCTAGCCCTATCCTGGGCAAAACGGTGAAGTATAGAACCTACTATGACACCTCTATATCCGCTTGGAGATTCGCTGCCAATAAAATGCTTGACCTTATTAGGAGGCTAATATACCTTCCGTGCTTCAACAGTCACGATTATACCAGGTAAGAGATTGGATAAACTTCAACCAGCTCTCTTGGAGTATTATCACGGTGCCAATCCGTTGAGCCCCGCATTTTTACGGACAGCCTATTCTATCAAGGCCGCCATCGCCAATGGATTTCTCAAGCCCGGCGATTTAGTGCCATCCACAAAAATCTTAGCAGACCTGTTTCAAATCAATCCCATGACGATCAGTAAAGCCCTTCAGGATTTGAATATTCTTGGACTGATACATGGCGAACGTGGAAAAAAATATGTAGTTATCGACAAAGCCGAAGCCCTGGTCAGACTTGAGATCGAGCGAGATCTGAAGGATCATACTCTGGGATACTTATCGAACACCATGAAGCATTTCGGCATAACCAAGACCACTATGAACCAGTGGCTGAAGGAGATCAATGCCAAAGACTAAAGAACCAAAATTATCAACATTAGACCGGCTGAAATTCACCGCCAACTGGCTTGCCTGCAGTAGTCAGTCATTGCGCCCGGACGAAATTGTACTGGGTGGTAGGATTTATGATGAAGGCCTGGCCATGTTACTTGGTGAAGATGGACCACCGGTTGTCAGGATCCACGAGATCCCGATAAAGAAACTGAAAAAGAACGATAGGTCATTTGCATTCGTATACCACAATGAGGAGTAATAGCATGAACAGAACAGAAGTATTTCTAGCCTTAATCCCGATCCTGGCAGACAAAATTCTGGGCGGCAACACCGAGCAAATCACGCTAGGGGCGCTTATAGTCGAAGACCTCGGTGCCGACAGCCTTGATAATGTTGAAGTACTAATGGAAGCCGAGGAACATTTCAACATAGAGATTCCTGATGCTGTCGCAGAAAAAATCAGGACTGTTGAGGATCTCGTGGATGCGGTTTTCAAATTAACGCCTGGCGAAGCCGCTCCAGAGCCTACCCCAACAAGCACAGTGCCATTCATCCAAGCCGATGTGAAGGCATATCTGGATGCAGAAATTAGAGCATGGCGCATAAAGCGGGATGATCGTGCGAATGGGCTGGTGAACCGTGGTGTGGCTTCGTGCTATGTATCTGCCTATCAATCTATGCGGACTAGCTTATTTGGAGAGACTCTGGATTAATATGGGTGATTATATGGTGAAATTACCCAAGCGTGGTTTGATGGCAGTCTCGGGGGTGATGTTGCCGTATCGTAAAAACAACCGTAAGCCCGCCAGGATCCAGAGAAAGGGAAACCTGGGGAATTACCCAATGATGGACTTTATAATAATAGGCGCCGGCCGCAGCGGTACTACAACATTATTCAATCACCTTAAGCAGAATCCGGCAATATTCATTCCGCCGCAAAAAGAGATTCCTATTGGCGACATGCCGGTTGACGAATATATGAAGACATATTTCTCATCAGCTGGTGATAAGATTAAAGGCACAATCACTCCCCAATATATGGCTTATGATTATGCTAAGAAATTGCATGGTTATTGGCCTAATGCCAAAATCATTGCATTGTTGCGGCATCCTTACGAACGAGCGCGAAGCCATCATCAACAGCGTACCAGGCGCGGGCATGAACATGAATCACTTGAAATATGTTTTGTACCGGGCAGACGATATTGGGACCGGAGCCTGTATGGAGAGCGGTTGAAGCCTTACTTTGATCTTTACGGCAATGTGCTAGTAGTTTACATAGATGATTTGAAACGCGACCCGGTTGTGCTACTGGAAAAAATCAGTGATTATATCGGCGTGGAATATTATACACCTAACGGACTGGGGGAATATTATAATGTAGGCAAGGCAAAGCCGAGCGTATTCCAGGTGGTGCAGAAATATTTGAAAAAAATACCACTAAAAAAGTTGGTGCCATTGTGGTTGAGACAGCGAATATGGTTCTGGCTGGAAATGACTAGAAGCCAAGGGAAGGCAGCCACAGAAAAGTCGCGTGGATTAAATGTGATATTTGGAAAACATCCAGCGCGGAATATTAGACTGACATTCAGCGCAGATGCTACATATTTTTTTCCACGTTC
>DRHD01000160.1 GCA_011049795.1 Porticoccus sp. | reverse complement strand
GCGTATCCTGACCACTGACCGTAACCGTACCTTCTACCTTTGAGGGCGTACCTGAACTACTGCCAGGTATAGGCGACTCGAATTTTATATTATCTATTGGCATCTTCGATTACCGGCGGCGCTACAGGTAGCCGCTGTGCCTGTTTAGCTTGTGCCATTTGCTGTTTGTAATTCAGCAATTTAGATGTCTGCTCGATTATCGCGATTTCCAAGGCTTGTCTCTGGGCATACTTAATCATGGCCTCGGTATCTCTGTTAGTCGCACGTTCATCTTTGGTAGCGATGAGCCACCAAACGCCAAGCCCTACAACTACCAACACAACAACTGCAATCGCTTCAATTTTCCATTTCCCTAACTTCATTTCTTTCTCCTTAAAATAAAAAGAAGAGGGCGGGAACGTTCCGCCCTCCGAATTTAACATCAATCAGGCGTAATTGCGCCTCGAACTCCACCGGCACGCGGATAAGAAGTAGCAACCCAGTTGTCAGCAGCAAGGCAAGTGAAAATAATCATATCGGTATCAGTGGCCAGATATTCCACAGCATTATCTGAGGTATCGACGTTGTTGATTTTATCGTTACCAGAAGTAAGCGTCCGAATCTCAAAGTTACTACCAACATTACACATAACCTTAACAACTGTTCCGATAGTCGGGTCGTTAGGCAGTGTGATATAATCGGTAGCGCCACCAGAAGCAGTTACATTGGCAACGGTAATACCGTCATCAATTTGCTGCCCGGCGCCTTCGGCGGCAGCGGCAGTTAATGTTTCGCCGACACCAACCTGAATACCTAATGTGGCAATAAGCGATTCATCTATTAAAACCTTGCCAGCGTCAATATGCATAGCCTCATTGCTCGTAGATGCAATAACTGCGGCATAAGCCGTACTGGCCTGATTGCTGCCGGTATCGACAAGACGTAACATAAAGCCGCCTGCATTGGCTATTGGCGTTCCGGTGTTTACTGCCATAATCATGGATGCGTTAGCGTGGAAAAACGGGTCATCTGCTACAAGATGCAACATGCCAATATTAGGCGCACCATCCCAGTTGTTCGTTGAGGCGTCAAAGTGCATCATTGAGGTAGTCTGAGAACCAGCAGCAATCGTTCTAACGCCCATACTATCTGTATTGCCAAGCGTTATCTGAATAGCGTCGCCAGAACCACCGTGAGCAATAGTTACCGTATCCGAGTCTCCAGAAGCATCAACGCCTGTAATAGCAAGTATCGTACCGCCATTATCAACACCGACAAGCAATAATTTGCTGGCGGACGAAGCGTCCCACTTCATATAAGAATTGGCTAATTCGCCGAACCAGGTCGTATCCGTACCGTTGGCGTCAACGCCCCAGGTATATGAACCGGTATCTTCTGTAATAGATGTAAAAGCCAGTACGTTAGTAGCTTCTGCAATCTTAAAGTATCCAGTTCCTAAAGAATCGCCAAACAATATGGCATCGCCATCGCCAAGAGCAATAGAAGCGGTTCCGCCAGCACCTTCGACCTGTAACTGGTCACCGATAAAGTAAAAGAACGCACTTGCAGTCTCACCGAACCACTTCAAAGGAACATCGTCGGCATCGTTGCCAATCTCAATCGATTGAGCGGAATAAGCAGCGACAATATCTATTACGAGCGTTGGCGTGGTTGTGCAGACTATCGAGAAATCGCCGGCATTAGAAGAGCCAGTGCCAAACAATAGTTCAACGTCGTCATTGAGTGTGATTTGATATCCACCGGCAACGACCATCTGGTCGGCATCTTCGTCAAATAACACCTGCGCGCTTGCGGTATCGCCATAAAACGTAACATCCAGACTGTTACCATCAGCGCCAAAAGCGACAGTTCCGACATCTTCTATAACCTGGTCGATTGTTAAGACGGCACTTGTAGCGTCAATGCGAACATCGCCTGCGCCGAGAGAGTCGCCGAACAGAATACCATCGCCATCACTAAAGGAAATGTCAGCCTTGTCGAACCAGAGTGCGTCATCAGACGAATCCCATAGCATGTAAGCGCCTGCCGTTGTGCCATAAAGACCCAAATCGACACCGGATTGGTCAACACCGATATTAAAGGCAAAGTCATCAGAAGCAGCACCGGCAAGAAGACTCATGGTCTTTGACGAATCCCAGGCGAGAAGAAAACCGATGTTTTTGGTTGTACCGAAAAACACATCAGCATCATCGTCACACCAAATATCGTAATTGGTCAAAACCAATGCCGCTTCACTACCATCAAATAATGCGTAAAGCGTATTGGTATTGCCGTGAATCTTAAAATCAAAAGCCTCAGTAGAACCGAAAATCAAATCAGCGCCGTCCTGAGTTGCAACTTCTACAAGCACATTAGTTCCGTCACTCTCGAATGTCATATCGGCAGCAGCATTAACGGCACCACCTAAACCAAGAATGGCACCATCAAGAAAGTGCATCATTTGTGCATCCTCATCCCACTGAACATCTTCGGAAGCAGATGTAGCATCAAACAATACATCGCAGGTACTCCAAACACCGCCGCCGCCAAACGTGGCAATTCCAGTTTTCGATATTGACCAAGTAACAGATGTACCTGTAATATCGGCACCAGAACCACTTGTGGTAATCTCGATAGTAGGGTCTGTACCTGCGTTGCTAATCGAAACAGCAGGATAAACACCCGTTTCAGCATGTACAATCGCAAGCACCTCTGCATTTAATGCGTCAGTGCCAGTAAGAGTAACCGTACCAGTGTCAACAGTTATACCTGAACCTTGATTGTACGTCTCGTCCATTGTTCCCGAAGTAGACGTTGCTAACGTCACCAACGTAGAGGCATTGCGATATTTAAGGTTATCTGTCCCAGTATCGTAGAAAAGAATTCCTTCGTCAGTCAATGCCGCACCAGCAGAAGTTGAGAGACCGGAGAAAAGCAGAGAATCAACGCCAGATGTACCATCCAACGCATCTTCTACCTCTTCGCACCAGTCTGTAAATAAGTCTTTAGGCTTGCCCGTGAATCGGTAAGCGTTTTTCCAAGTCTTCCTATTGTCTATACTTGGACTTAACGCACCGAGACACGGCTGGGCCACAAAGACAATGAAGAGTAAAATCAAAAGTAATCGTTTCATCGTTTTTTTCCTTTCACATAATCCATTGCAATACCTAATAAATCGACTGTTCTGAGATGTCCGCATTTCACTTTCGGGTCAATCCAGAGGTCGTAACCGGTAGCACGGGCAAGTTTGCAAAAATATACATCCTCGCCAACTACCTTTCTGCCCTTCGCAAATACATCCAGCCAGTAAGGCCACACCAACTTGTCGAACACCTGTCTCTTATACACATCTGACGCTGCCGACGATC
>DRHD01000159.1 GCA_011049795.1 Porticoccus sp. | reverse complement strand
ATTATAATCAGCGGAGTTATGTCCCGACCATGTGGACTGTATGTACCTGAACGCATCCAGTGCTGCGTTGACAGCAGCCTCTTCTATCACCATTTGCTGTCTAGTCTGCAGGATTTGTGCCTGTTGCCCCACCAACTCATTGATCCTGCTATCCAGCTTGATATACATGGGAGTGTGTTCGCCCAATCCATAGACCAAATTGGGGCGCATTAAATCAGATTCAGGAGGAAGAACTATCTCAATCCCTAGAGCATGAGCCACTCCAATGAAATGCTGGCAAGCCGGTCTTTGATATGCCCATTCTTCACCAGCAGCCATGTCGACACCAAAAAGACCAATGGACTTCGGCATTTGTTCAATAGCAAGTGCCAGCATTTCAGGAACACTTGACCCAAAATGATACTCTCCATGTTTCGCTATCATTTCTTTAAAAGGGTACTGGACGCAACCAGGAATATCCGGGTGACCTTCAGTCATAAAGACGGTGCCCTTGTGCTCTCTCAGCCACTGATTGAACTCAGGGGAAAACCACGGCTTGGTACCTGGTGCGGTGCTCTGTCCTGGCGGATAAGGCCTGTAATTGTGCACCTCAAACCAGACATCAGTTCTACGCCCTTGCAATTGTGCCCAACAAGATGGGGATGTACCCCAGATTGACCAGGTTGGATCATCGAATGGAGCCAACAGGATACTGCTCGGAGCAGATCCCAATATAGCTATATTCTCATACCCTTCAGGCCCAAGCCGCATACCATTTTCTTCCTGCATCCGCGCTGATGGTTTTTTTCTATCGGTTGCATAGTTTATAAGTTCTTCATACCCCTTGGTGACGATATCACTTGATATCTGAGCTGCCCCATCATCTATGAGACTATCATCGAGTAACGTCTCCTCGTTGGTGCTTGCCAATATTTCTTCCTGCATCATTGCTCTCCTCATCGCGCTGATGGTTGTTTTACGACAGAGTTGCGTTGGTAGTCAGGGATGTCCCGACCACGCCCATACAACCCCACAGTGCAGTTGTCAGTCCAATCAGTTCCGCATTTGCACCCTTCCCCGTGAGAGTAAGGTACGTCATGGTGCTGCTCTGACTGGAAAAGAAAAATGCACTTGCCGTTACAGTTGAGACTACCAACTGACCGGTTGTTATGTTGAACAGGGATTTCCTGGCCCCCGGACTCGGTGCTGGCAACTGCTGACTGGCGGTACTTGCCACAGAGGTGCCGCTTGATGCGGTTGTGCCGATCAGGCTAATCCCGTGTGGTTGCAGCGTTAGCGTCCCGGTAGATGGCATCGTCGACTGACCGCTAGTCAGGTTATCAATGGGATTTCTAATCCCCACCGGACCAACCAGGAAATCGTCGTGATCAAGGCCAAGCCGTCTGCCGTAGATGCTTTTGACTACATCATTCCTCAGTTTTTCAATATCTGCAAATCTCGTCATGGTAATTCTCCTGCTTTCGCTTATGCTTATGGAGCACGGGATTCGTCCCGAGGCGTTTCCTCAGTTTATATTTCATCAGGCATTCGTTTGATTACACGTTTTGTCATCTTGGCAATGCTCCTACCTGACTTGAGTTTAGTTCTCTGCTGAATATCTGTATGAATCTGATTGTGCCATCGAATGCAAAAGTGCCTGCGTTGGTGTGCAGGACGCCTATAGCGCCTGTTCCCATTGTTCCATCGTATGCAGCAGGCGTTGCGTCAGGATCACCGTTGATGTATGCAGTTAAACTATCCCCCCACGTCGAAGCTACTGACTGAGGAGCATTTTGGAATGATGTGCCTACAGGACTTGTTGTAATGTTCGCTCCATCAAAGGCCCGTATTTGATTAGAAGGCTCGTTATTTTCACTGTAAAGTATTCTCCCAGTAACGCCACGAGCTAACACCATTGCAGTCGGAGTATGAGAACTCCAAACACTACTAATCTCAGCATGTGCAGTACCTTGTGCATCCAGTATATTGCCTGCGCTTAAATAGGAGAGTTCATCAATATTTCGGGTAACTGGTGTGGCACCGGTTTCAGGGATTGTCGAACTCAAGAATGTAGAGGCTTCAGCTTGACCAAAATCCACAATGACAGCATCGGCTGAGGTTACTATTCTGATACCAATATCAGGGTTAGCTAATGTCTGTCCTGTCTGTACTCTGGTGAATGCGGCTGTAGTCGTTACCGTTGTCCACGTAGACCCCCCATCCAAAGTTAAATCAATGTCACCCGTACCTGTCTTGCGCTTTATGTACATGCCCCACGAGTTAGCTGTAGAGCCTATTACTCCGAGGTCTTGTATGAGTGTTGCATTTCCGGCTGTTGCCGTGAGTGTCGCCGCTCTTGTTCTTCCATCTGCACCTACCTCTGAATTATCAGATACAGTCATTGTAGTAGCAGACCAAACAATGTCTTGCCATGTTCGGTTATGCAAAGCCAGATTCTGACTCTGACTCTCACCTAGATACCCAAACGGACCATCAGCATCATTAAAGCTGTCTGTAGCGTCAAAGGCTGCGCCGGGGTTATTATCCGTAACAATGTTGCTAGAAACGGTATTGGCATTTGCGGTTTTCGCGTAAAGAACGCCATCTACCATTGCTCCGTGGAAGGGGCTGGATAGGACGCCTACACTGACTACTTCGCTAGGATTCTGGTTGGCTTGTCCTGTGACGTTCTCAATCTGTGCATTATCACAAATGATTGAACCAGCAATGCCATCGCCGCCGCTTGACACTCTATTGTCAAAGCCGATAGTCGCATTACCCGAACTTGTTGCTGTGACTGTAAAGGAATATCTGGTAGGTGTAGCGAGCAGTGTTATCGTCTCGTCAAGAGAGGTATTGCCGGTGGCGTCTCTAAATTGGATGGTCCCTGTCTTGGTCCCCTGCCCCGTAGTAAAGCTGACAGTAAACTCTTCACCGCTTGTTACGGTTATGTTCTGACTAAATCGCCAATCGTTCCCCGCTCCAGTGAATGTAATGGTGTTGCCGCTCGTAGTTCCAGAGGGGGTTGTAACGCCTATCCACCCGCTGAAGTCTCCCGATGATACAGGGATCAACAAATTCTCAACACGCCTTGCCCCCTTAAACCTCACCTCTCCTGATAGCACAGGCTTAATCAGACCTTCAAAGTCAAGGACTGTCCTCGGTGTAGCATTCACGAACGTGGCTGTGGGGGAGCCAAAGGATAGATTAGGGACAACAGTAGTTTGTAAGGGTAGGTCGAATAACACACCCTGCCCACGAAGCGCAGTCTGGTGCGGGTCAATGAGCACGCAAGTCTGATCATTCAGATCATCTACCGACCTGGCGACAACTAGCGAATTTGAAACAACGGTCATTGTATTAGATGCGGGTTGGCAAGCACGTTGACCGAAGTACCAGATGACATGGTGGTACCACTCGATATAACGGCCCTGACAAATCCCCAATGAGCGTCTATCGCCAACCCATCGGATGCGGGTTGTACTTCAGAACTCAGCGAGATTGTCCCAAGCAGAGTTTTCAGTGGAGTGACCCCATCATTTGATCCCTGAATCTCTACAGCCCCCGTCATCTTCTCTTCCGCCGAAGCGGTACTGGACAACTTCAATTGGAACCCAATATTCCGGACTCTGGGATGCACTTGATACCACAAAGCGGGATCAGTGCTGGATGTGGCGCCAAGTATTGATATTGGCTTATCCAGGTAGTCTGTGCTGGAAATGGTGGTATATAGTGTGCTTGCCATGAATAAGCTCCTTAATGAACGGATGGCTCCTCAAATTGGTGTGCAGCCTCTGCAAACATAAACGCCAGCCTACGTGTAACATCCATATAGAATTCTGGCGTTTCCGGTATGAGTGGTTCCCCGCCAGCCCCAGTCAACTCTTTAGAATCTCGCTGATCAAGGTATTGCTTGCCGAGCCAAACCAGCATGGTGCGATCCCCGGCTTCCATTGCTTGAAACTGATGGCGACGAACACTGATGCGCCCGTAACTCATGCCTTCCTCATAGAGCTCTTTGAATCGGGCGTCGTTGTGAAGTATGTCTATTGAGCAGCCACAGAATGCGGCAATCTCTACCTGAGTACACTGCATCATGGCGAGTTCACTGATAACTTCATAATCCAGTATGATGTTGTGTCCGGTCAGCCTACCTTTCGGCGGCTGCCATCTTTCCCGTTCCTTCCTGGTTTTGGATTGCTCGTCTTCTGTGTCGTCTTCTGCCATGAAATGCTCTGCGGATTACACTGACATCGGCATAATACCACTGCGGTATGAATTCCCTATCCCTGTAGAGGGATAAGTGCTTTAGGGGATGGTGCGGGAGCCGAGATTCGAACTCGGAAAATTCAGATTCTAAATCTGACATGTATGCCAATTCCATCACTCCCGCGTGTTGGTCTGGGCGGGAGGATTTGAACCTCCGACATCTTGGTTCCAAGCCAAGAACTCTACCAAACTGAGCTACACCCAGATATCCTATAGGATATACGGGAGGGGGTGTGCGTTGGTAAAGTAAATGTACATGTGTATATTTTAACACCCATTAGGAATTGGGTACAACCATGGCATTAAGCAGGTAGACCAGATCCACCGGCAGTCTGTTCTTCGCTAACCGGTGGCTTATCTTCAAACAATTCACGGTACAGAGCCCATATCGCCTCGCCTTGAGGATGCGGGGGAATAGCGCCATCAATCACCCTTTGGACAGAAGAACTGGACTCATAGCCCACATAATCAGCTATGACCGCGTAGGACATCTGTTCCCGGATAGCGATCAGGGCCGCGGCGTAATCGAATCCAACTGGTACTGCAGGGTCACCCATTGCGAAGTATCCTCAGACTGTCTGGACCCGCGTTCATCAATAGATCCAGGGTTGACAGGTGTGAGGTGAAATCGCCATGAATCTGGGAATAGGTAGGGTGCTTGTAGTCTTGGAATGAGACCGATACACCAGCTTCCGCGAATGCATCCAGATCCGCATAATCCTTTCCCAGACCACCAAAGATGTACTCATCAGCTCCCAGCTTCAGACACATATCCAAAACCAACTCGCTCTTGGCGCCGGAGAATCCCTGTTCAGATGCCATCACTATTTCGACATCGATCGACAATGCGGCCAGGAAGAACTTCAGGAGCGCATGGTTGAGTCCAGCCAGTAGCGCCCACTTGTGAGCGTAGATATCCTGCAGCCCAGGCAAATAATCATCAAAGTCCTCCGCCTTCTGGTCTGCCAGTTCAATAGCACGCAGATGCTTGCGTCTCCAGTTCGGGCCGTTGCAGATCTCTAT
>DRHD01000158.1 GCA_011049795.1 Porticoccus sp. | reverse complement strand
GCCATCTGATTCCGCATCAATACCAACCATCCATACGGGATTAATATTTTTGCTGCGCAATGCCTTTATCATCAAATCAGTGCCGATGTTTCCGGAACCAATTAAGGCGACATTAATTTCCATAGTTTTTCCTCTCAGAACGTCTTATATAGTTCAACGGTGATAAACCGATTATGACTATTAGTTACAACAGCCAAACTAAATGAACCGAAGTTCAATATTCAGCCTGGCATTTAAGTAAAACGAACACTGGCCGAACCCATACCACCAATATCGACACGCATAAAATCACCCGCCTGAACGGGCTCAAGTGGAACCAGGGAGCCAGACAAAATAACTTCACCTGCCTTTAATGGAATTCCGAATTCCCCCAAGGTGTTAGCCAGCCAAGCAACACAATTTACTGGTGAGCCAAGGGCAGCTGCACCGGCACCGGTACTGATAATTACACCGTTTTTCTCAACTACCATGCCTGCAGTGACTAAATCAATTTTGGCTGGAGAGATCGCTTGGTTCCCTAAGATGAACAAACCGCAGGAAGCATTATCGGCAACAGTGTCCTCAATTTTTATCTTCCAGTCCTCAACTCGAGAATCGACGACCTCGAAACAAGGCATCACACATTCGGTGGCACGCAGCACGTCAGCGTTAGTAATTCCTGGTCCGATAAGATCTTTTTTGAGAATAAAGGCAATTTCACCTTCAGCTTTTGGTGCAATTAAATGCTGGCTGATTGGCATGTCTGCGCCACTGCTATAAACCATGCTGTCAGTCAAATAGCCAAAATCCGGCTGATAAACTTTTAGCATATTTTGTACAGCAGCACTGGTTACGCCTATTTTTTTTCCAATAATTCTCTCACCCGCTTCCACACGGCGATTAACCATATGCAGAGAAATGTGATAAGCATCTTCTATCGTAATATCACTTTGGCGATCGGTTAGAGGCGCAACAGTCGTACGCGTTACCAGAGCGTTATAGAGCTCATCGCCGTATTTTTTAATTAGCTCTTGATTCATGTTCGTAATCCTAAATTCTCTATTTCGATCATAATTTGAGGCAAATATTTTTTAGCTCTGAGTAAAATTCCAACGAATGAACGCCACCCTCACGACCAATACCTGACTGTTTGGAACCACCAAAAGGAGTACGTAAATCACGCAAGAACCAACAATTGACCCAAACAATTCCAGCCTCAATCTTATCGGCAACGCGGTGGGCTCTTGATACATTTTCAGTCCACAATGCTGAAGCAAGACCAAAGTTAGTTTCGTTAGCCAGTGCTATCGCTTCTTCTTCAGTATCAAAAGGTCGGATATGGCAAACCGGCCCAAAGATTTCTTCTTGAATAACTGCTGCACTTTCCGGTAAATCTGTCCATATAGTGGGTTTAACCCAATAGCCACCGGCAAGACTTGCTGGCATATCAGGTATTTCACCACCTGTTACAACCGTAGCACCTTCATCGGTGGCTTTTTTGAAATAGGATAAGACTTTGTCGTGATGTTTTTGGCTAATCAATGGCCCCATATTGGTCGTTGACTCTTCGGGTGCACCAATAACAAGATTTTCAGCTCCCTCTTTAAGGCGTGCGACAAACTCATCAAAAATAGGACGTTCAACATAAAGCCGTTCGGTCGCAAGACAGACTTGCCCGCTATTAGCAAAACACGAACGCAAAGTGCCTTCGATCGCCTTATCCATATCACAGTCAGCAAATACCACCCCGGCATTTTTACCACCCAACTCCAAAGAACAATCGCGAACACCGACCGCGGCTTCTTTCATCAAAATCTCACCGACTGGAGTGGATCCAGTAAAGGTTAAAGCATCAATACCAGGATGTTTTGTTAGTGCCGACCCTGCTGTAGCTCCGCGCCCCAGGACAACATTGAAGACACCTTTAGGCACTCCCACTTCATTCATGACTTCACCAAGCAGAACCGTGGTCGAATTGGTTTCATCGGACGGCTTAACCACGACTGTATTACCACAGGCCAAAGCCGGTGCTACTTTCCACGTCATTAATAGCAGCGGTAAATTCCACGGACAGATAACACCAATAACCCCTTTCGGTTTATGGACCGAATAGTTCAGAGCGCCAGTACCATCAGGTGTCGCCATTTGAAAAGTTTCACCCGATACATTTTTTATCATGTCCGCAAATACTTTAAAGTTGGCAGCTCCACGAGGAATATCGATATGGCTTGCCAAACTATAAGGCTTGCCTGTATCCAAACATTCCGCCTCTAGAAACTCATCGAACCGTTCATTGATTCGATCGGCCAGTTTGTAGAGTATTTCAACACGGCCATTGACATCCATGCTGCCCCACTCACCTTTTAATGCCGCCTGCGCTGCATTTACCGCCAAATCAATTTCATAAGCATCACCATCATTGATAACGCCTACCTGCTCACCTGTGGCGGGATTAAAGTTCGGAAAAGTATTTCCTGATTTTGACGAGCAAAACTCACCATTAATAAAATGCTTACTCTCGTTCATAAACCCGTCCTAATATTCAATCATCTTTATGCAGTATTTATGGCAGCAACGGCTGCCTCTGCGCACATCTGATCCTGTTCTTCGGAAGCACCAGACACTCCCACTGCACCGATCATCTCATCACCTAACAGTATGGGCAGGCCGCCGCCAAAGGCGATGAAGCGATCTCGCAGCAGCATGCCTTTTTGTACAGCCTCAGACATAGTCGACATAATTTCTGGCCATTGATGAGTCGGCACACCAAAGCTGGCTGAGGTATATGCCTTATCAACCGCAATATCACTGGAATGAAATGGTGCATCGGCATGCCTTAAAAAGGCCACCATACGCCCGCTACGATCAACCACTGCAACATTAATCTTCTCGCTCAGCTCATCGGCCATTGCTATAGCTGCCTGACACGCGGTAACCGCCAAGTGATGATTAATAAACGTTTGAGTAATCGTTCTGCTCATTAGGTAACCACACCCAGAAAACGTTCGTTAATTACTCGATCGTGATAAAAAATAGCCTTGCCGGTTTGGTCACCAGTCCAGGACTTCACGGGATAATCTGGATACCAGTTTGATACTTCGCAGAACACTTCATTGCGATTACCAGACGGATCAAAGAAATAGATAGTGCGCCCAGCGGTAATGCCGTGTCTGGTTGGACCAATATCAATATCAATTTCTTTCATTGACATAATATCTGCAGCACGCAAGATATCTTCCCAGGTCTCTAGCAGGAAGGAAGCATGGTGAAACTTGTTCTTTTCAGGGTGCCTAACAAAAGCGATATCATGGGCCTTGATAGAACAGGAATAAAACACGGCTATTTGAGTTTCGTTATCTGGAGCGAAAGCCTGCTCCGTTAGCTGGAAACCCAAAACCTGTGTTAAGAGTTTTTCAACGCCTTCGATATCATCACCATACAACAAACAGTGATCGAATCGGCGCGCCTTCATTCCACTCGCACTCTCAGGCCATGCCTCTGGATTTATATCAGAAAGGCCAGTACGACCTAACACTTCTTTTTCAGCAAACAGCTCAAAATTATGACCTGTCGGCAACACAAATCGAACTCGCTCACCACAGCGCTTCAAATCCCCGGCGGGAATACGCTGCGTGTCGAGACCAAAGGCCTGTACATCTTTTTCAAGCCGGTCCAAAGTTTCTACACTGTCTACTTTGTAAGAAACAAAATCCATACCGGCTTCGTCAGTCTCACGTAGCACCACAGAAAAACAATCATATTCATCCCACGCTTTTAAATAGACTCTCCCCTGATCATCCCTATCGGTTTCAGTCAAGCCAATAGCACCAACATAGTGATTAAGTGCCGCATCCATATCAAGCACTCGAATTTGAATATGACCCGGCCTTAGTACACCCGTCATTGACATGATATCGCCCTCTTTTATCTACGAATAAAATGAAATAATTAAAATTAACTTTTAGTTGTAACTACAATTTCAGGAGTCGCCATTTCCAGTTCTATATTACTGCGGGGATAAGCTCTGCACGCCAGAACCAAACCCTCTTGCTGCTGTTTTTTTGTGACATGTCTTACGCTCATTTTTTTACACTCAAGTTCACCTTCCAAAATACGAACTCGACAAATACCGCAACCACCACCTCGACAACCCACAGGAATACTTTTCAGCATCTTATCGCCACCTGGATGTCGGCTCATACCTTGCAACAAAGTCTCATCGGCATGGCAAAAAAACTCTTCTTGCGCTGCTTTAATATTTACTTTAAATCGATCCATACCTTCCAATATGATCAGAATTTATTAGACTTAAATACCTCAGGTTTAAACATCCTGAACTAAAACTTCTTAAATAAGGCGCTACGACGGCCAGTAGACTCGCCATCAGCAACGGTAAGAAACGACTCAGTGAATATATTTTTTTCAAACAAGCGCCCCTTCATTAAGGCAGTAATACAAGCATCGACCATAATAGGCGGACCACAAATATAGGCGTTATGTTCAGAGAATTTATTGTCAAAATGACGCATGGCAACATCATGAACAAACCCTACCTCACCACTCCAACTGTCTTCCTCTAACGGATCTGACAATGCAGGGACATAAGTAAAATTATCATGCTTGGCCTCAAGCTCCCTGAACAAATCATCGTAATAAATTTCTGATGCATTGCGCGCACCGTAAACAAGTGTCATCTGCCGTGTATCACCTGCCTCTAATAATTCCTGGATCATTGATTTAGGGCTAGACAAACCAGAACCACCTGCGAGGAAAATCATCGGTAGCGGTGATGACTTACGTAGGAAAAAACGACCTAGCGGCGCGGTAAGCGTGAGCTCATCACCCACTTTTAATTCATCATGAATATAGGAAGTAGCTGCACCACCCTCGACTTTGCGGATATTTAACTCAACCATATTGGGCTGCGATGGTGAATTTGCCAGAGAAAAAGCACGGGGGCCCTCAACACCAGGTACTTGCAAATTAAGATATTGCCCCGCTTGAAACTGCAAACCCTCACCATCCAACTCAATCCAGACACCTTTAATAGTTGGCGTTAGATCTTCAAGCCTGGCAACACGACCGGTAACATCCTTAATGGGTAAATGCTCAGCATCAGGCTCTTCATCAATATCTGCCTCAATGATCGTATCTTCCAGCAAGGTAGCGCAACAGGCTAAGGTTTTACCTTCATCGCGCTCCATATCCATTAACGCAAAGTCAGAGGCTTCATTGTGCTCAACTTCCCCTTCTAATACCTGAACTTTACAGGTGGCACACAGTCCATGGTTACAGGCGTAAGGCAAATAGATACCAGCCCGAAGACAGGCATCAAGAACCTTTTGGCCTTCTTCAACTTCAATTGTTTCGCCAATAGGCTCAATGGTTAATTGATAACTCATGAACGCGTCTCCATTCTCTTACATTGTTTAATGATCGTAGTAGTGATGTTTAGGCTTAATTACCAACGCCATGTAAGCCTTCCAAACCTGGAGTTTTAAAACGCAAGAAGCTCTGGTGACCTACGCTATTATTTTCAAAACTCTTATCAAGATCTGGAGTCCACGGCTGATCATAAAACTCCCAGACGGCGTTATCCCAATTCACTTTTTCCGTATCAGGGTGCTGAGCATTATCCGGCATAAAAACCTGCTCAAGAAAATCCCGAAGCACCATATCCTTAGGGATACGATAAGTTGCTGGAGTGGCGTACATTAAGTGTTGATCCCAGACAACATAAATATTGATATCGCCGCCGTAGTTTTCTTCACGATTCCTGCATTCAAATTCGTAGGAATCACCGATAAATTTCACAGACATTTCCGAATTACTCCTATTCTAAATTGACCAGGACACGCCCACTGATCGGCGCCTGTCCATATTTATATTGCACATTACTATTTTCAGGCGACTTCTTCATCACCAGGACCCGCCTTCCATGCTGTCCAGTTTTTATGATCATCTGAGCCAACATATTCTCCGGAATCTTTTTCTGGATCGATGTGCAACCACTTAAGATAATCTTCCATGGTTGGCCCACCACAATTGCCCTGATAAATTTGCTGCGGGGGAATCGATGCTTGAATATATTTTTCAGGCTCGTTATTGAAAATATCTTTACAACCATCGGAACACATATGGTGTTTAGTACCTTTGTATTCCACTTCGCGAACACAATTGTGGCTAATATCATCAGACTCAGTAGAGAACACGGGGATCTGACAAACGTTACACACCATCGGTAAACGATTATTATAGAAACGCTCACCTTTGGCTTCTAACTCTTTCCATTTTTCAAAACGAGGACGGTATATTTTGTCGAATGTTTCACCGTATTGCTCCGACAACCAATCCATTTCATGCTTTTCTGGCATCCATGTATGCAGAGATGTCGCGTGAGAGAACTGATAAATTGTTGACCAAAACTCATGAGTCACTCGATCTTTTTCGTTAGTCGCCACTTCATGGTATTTCGGCATACGGATACCGTAACGCTCTAAATCACCGAAAAGAGCAACACCATTTTCTTCCCAGTAAATTCCCCATGCTTCTTTCCATGACATTACTTTCTTGGGTAGCATGTAATCCATCATGGTGCCAATCAAGCCCAACAAGCGATAACCACGCCAGAACCATTTATCCAGCCAAGCCTGAACAATAGGTACGTTATCTTCATGCTGTTCGAGAATAAATTTAATCAACTCCAAACCTAAAGTCATGTGACGACTTTCATCAGATTGAGCGGAGAAACCAAACGTCGTGGTCGCCATATCACCATTATAGGCAGCACCCGACACGAACGGCATAAACAGCAAATTGGTCAATACATATTCAAAGGAGAAACCAATCGCGGTTACAAATTCAAACGGACCAGCTGTCATAGCATCTTCAAAATAAGATTTAGGAATCGATAAATACCACGCCTTATCTCGCAGATTCTCAAACTGATGCATGCCGTTAAAATACTTGTTGTAGTGACTAAAGGCATGAGTTTGAGTTTGAAAGTGACGCAATTCATCGATTGATTGCATTTGACAGGCAACTCGAGCACCGGCGCCACGCATGCCACGCCCCATCATCGCAAAACCACGATGCGCTGCATACTCCAGCGGGGTGATGCCTTGAATCCAAAGTTTAATCGCATTCATATAACGGGCATCAGTTACATTTAACTGCCCGTTATTTTGCGCAACACCATCAAGAATCGCATAAAGCTTGCGTTCTTTTTCGGCCTGGTATTTCCAGTAGGCATCCATGGTCAAGCGGAACGGATCTTCCCACTTGTCCCAATCTACGATTTTTATTCCCTCATATTTATCATAGGGAAATACGTCATCCATGTCTTGATAGGTCGTATCCCAAGCAAGATCACGTGTCATCAGCTGATACTTTTTCTTCATATTTAGACGTGCAGGTTTTTGTTCAGACATGTTCATTTACTCCGAAAAATAATTCTATAATCGTGATAGATCAACTTAAAGTCGCGCGAGGACAAATTCATCCTCTTCTTCCTCGACATTACCCGAAAGCGAAATTAAATTGATATGCATTTCCTGCAGATCGAATTCACGTCCAATTTTTTCTTCAACTGTTTCTCTCTTCACAACCAATCGGCCTTCGCAATCAATTTTCACCATGCCCGGCGAGTAATTGGCTACAGCATCAGGATTATCTTCTAAAATTGCCTCAATAATAGGCCGCGCTTCTTCATTGTTCTGCAGTGCTATAAATACTTTACCAGCCATTGTCTTAGCCCTCAGAGTTCAAGTTTTATTTTTTTAGCGCGATTACGCAGATCAGTAATAACGCTTTCAATATATTCGTCTGCCTTATCACCAATGGCGGCTTTGGTCAGAGGCTCAACAGCCTCAATG
>DRHD01000157.1 GCA_011049795.1 Porticoccus sp. | reverse complement strand
GGGCAGAGATTCGAGATAATGTTCGAGCCTATCCCTGACGCTGTTTACACATTGAGTTACCGCAAGTCGATATTGCCGGACGCTATTACAAGTACAGCCAACAAGACGTTTCCGCTTGGCGGGATGGTTCATTCCGATACGCTGCGGGCAAGTTGTGTGGCCGCCGCTGAGATGCAGTCGGAAGAAAAGAAAGGGTCGAAGTGGCAGGACTTTCAGGAACGGTTGCAGGCAAGTATCGCTTACGATCAGGAGATGGATATGCCGGACTTTTTCGGATATAACAGAGACAATTCAGATATTGGCGACGGTGATATTAACGACTTGCGCAATCGCAGGTCGAGAGTGAGTGGTTTGGTTGGTTATGTTTCTAATTCTTAGGAGATTGATATGAAAAAGTTGGTTATCTTTTTGATGTTGTGTTCGATGTGTGGGATGTGTTTCGGGATCACTAAAAGAATATCTATAACCAATCCGACCGGCGAAACACTGTATCAATTTCCTGTTGAGTTAGTTATCACCACGCAGATAAACTGGTCGGACATAGACTCTGGTTTTACTTCGCTTCGGTTTCTATCAGGTGGTGAACCTATAAATCACTGGATTGAATTTCTGGATGTATCGAATGAAAAGGCTGTGATATGGGTTAGGATGCCGGAATTGACTGCGGCAGGTAAAGACATTTACATGAACTATTCAAATAACGCTACGACCGCATTTGCACCGACAACTTATGCAGCGAAGATAGAACGACCTGCTGCCGAATCGACTTTTTTAACAAGACCACAAGATGAAAACGCTGTTGACCTGCCAATGCTTCACCCTTGCGTTGTGAAGGCTCCGGCAGGCGAATGGATTTCAAAAGCAGCTACCGGAGATTCGCAAAATGTGTTTTGGGTCATGGTGAACACACCATTTGCACCGACTGCTTTTGTAGATGGCCTGTCACCTGCGTGGACGCAAAACCAAACAGAAGTACCGGCTCTTTGGTACAATACGAACGCTGACCCTACGACCGATAATTGGGGTTGGCCGACAGGTTATGAGGAATGGCCGGATGTAAATTCCGGTGATGATTTTACATTAGCTTTAAACAGAGTTAATCACACCTTGCATCCGTCCGGGACAAATAGTAATTATGTGTTCTCACCGCAGGTCTCATCAGCGGTTGCTTGGTCTGACCCTACAATGATATACATGGCTGATACCGATACGCTTAGAGTATATTGCAGATCCACGCACACTGAGAAGTTTACTTTGTATTACGCTGATATTACTTCGCCTGCGGACAATGCGTGGGAAGATGCAGGCGGGACAAGTCATTTAACTTTCGTTACAGGTGCTCCGACGATTGACGGCAATCCTTTTGACTTTGATGCTTTTGGAGGGATTGAGTATTTAAGCCCTTCGATATTCTGGTCGGATAAAATTAACAAATACGTTTGCGTTGCTCAATTATTTTTAGACGGGTCAAAACCTCAATCGGTGGTTACATTAACCTCGGACGATGGTCTTGAATGGACAAGAACGAATACCGCCGCGTTAGGCCAAGCCACGGGACTTGAGAAGCAAGGCTGGCATACCGGTGTGATGGAGGCTGACAATAAGTGGTTCATGTACGCTACGACCGGCGTGATAGATACTTCTGCTATTATAAGACGTGGTGGTGTAATGTGTTGGACTTCTGTAAATGACGGTGCGTCCTGGGAGATTGAATTACCTTGGACGGTTGCACAGGAGCTACTATTCACAACCAATGCCAATGGGTATAAGCCGATCTTCGTTGACCCGTATAGACCTTGGCCGGTCTGGGATGAGGGTGGACAAGGTTTTGTATTGTTCATGGGTTTTAAACAAACTGGTGATGCAACTTCAGGAAATAATGGAACTGTTGGTGGTACTTTTGCTGCGAAGGATACGGATTGGTCTCCAGTTACCCCGCAAGAGATCGGGAATATCAATGGTGTTTTCTGGATGTTAGGTATTAACTTTTCAGACAGTTACGCTCAGGGAGTGACAGATGAAAGATTAGAATGGCCTGTAGTAATGAAGGATAATAACAGTAAAACAGGTGTGTTTACTATTATCAATGATGGTTTGAATGTGATCAATGATACCGGTGAACCGGAATCGGTCGCTTATTTCGGAGGTGATTTTACTGCCGATTTCCAATGCCGGTTTAGATTTCAAGATAGTTTACAATTTAATCTATCAACTGGTTGGCTTCAAAGATCTTCGTTTAGTGGCAGCACTCCGCAGGTACGAATGTTGACTACGGGCAACAACTCAATATTGGAACTACATTCTTATACCGGCACTTCTAATGCGGTATCGTCACCTACGGAATTAGCAAGCACTCAATCTATGGTGGATGACCCTGTGACGGTCAACTACAAGGCTATGCCGTCGTCAGCGGGTGATAGTACCATGCAGATATTAAGGCATAACGGCTTTGATTCTGCTGTAGCTACTTATACAACGGCGGCAGGGGGACTTACTGATAATAGATGGGACGAAGGGTCATTTGGAAACTTTGCACCATATTACCAGTTTCAGGATATTGCAATCAGAACTTTCTGGGCATTTGCCAAACCTGCATATGTTAATGAGCCAGTAGCAACGGTCGAAGATATGCAAATAAACTTTTTAAGACCACGTTATGAAAATGAAATAAACCTTGGCCGAAGGTCGAGGTATCTATTTAATGAAGTTTTATCAGACTAATATTTGAAAGGAGCAAGAGAATGAAGTCGAGAATTGGAAGAATAATGATAGGTTGTTTGCTTGGACTGGTGGTGAGTATTTTCATAGGCACGATGATATTTAATCTCCCGTATGCCAAAGCATTGTCAGGTGGTTCTAATCCCAACTGGACGGTATTGCGGGCTGTAAGTGCAACTGACGATACCGGCTACGCAGCGGACGCAGTTGCTTGGGCAACTGTACGCAATAACTTTACGAATATACAACCTAATGCCGGGCGTAGCAGTACCGTTGGTGGTGTGCAATTCAGGTTCAAAGGTACTGATGCGGAGAACGAAACTTTCACTTGGTCGCTCAACACTCTCAAATATGGAAGTGTACCTCGGACAGCGGCCTATGGGACGGGGGTTCTTGGTTCTACAACAGATGGGACTTATTTTTATGCAGATACCATTGTGATAACCGCTCAAGGATGGGACAGGACTTTCTCTGTTACGACTGCCCTGCAAAACAATCTTGGTACGGGAGTTGTCTCAGGTGGTGGAATATCAATACTCGAAGGCGACTCGCTGGAACATGAACTGTGGGAGATGAAGATGGAGACCTCAACAGCCGCTACAATCGGTTGTGATGTTACGAACTACGAATAATGGCAAGAGCATTCAAAATACTTACGTTCACGGCATTGGGTGACGGGTTGACACAATCCTTCACGATACCCATCGACACAAGGGCAGTCGCTTTCAAGGCCGATGGCAATGTCTGGCAGCATCCAGAGGCAGGCAAGGGTTCTAACTTCTGGCCGGTGAGCCAGGGTGGAGGTGAAAGTGTTATCGCAAGGGGAGATCAATCGGAGATACTGTATTTCACAGGTGATGAAGGTTCGATTCTTTACATTAAGACAATAACGGGGATCGGCGCATGATAATTGCCAGTCAGCAACAATTCATTTCTTCGGTGTTCGGTATCCTTGATAGTACCGACCCGACCAAGATTATTGATTTTGACGCCTCTGCTATCGGCACAGGCACTTCCAAGACAATTACCATGCCGGACGCTGACGTTGACCTTACACGCCTGACAGCAGCTGCTGGCACAGCGGAGGCGAATAAGGCTCTTGTTGTTGATGGCAGTAAGAACATTGCGGGTATTGGCACTTTCAGTTCCACCGGGGATATAACGTGGCTGGGGGCTTCTATTGCTAATTGGGGTGACGCTGCTAAAACAATAAATATAAGAAATAGCGAAACTGTTGCTTTTCGTTTTGTCGCCGATGGTCAACCTATAATATCTATCAATACTACCCCTACACCATCACTGAATTTCGGAAGTGCTGCAAAAAACCCTGCTTTTAATTTCCTTGGTTCTGGCCTCACAACTCTCGGCGGCAATCTCTTAGTAAATGGCAGTATTGCTCAAGCCGACAACCTGTTGCATACATTTGGCACAACCAATACTGATATGCAAATTTCAAGCGATGGCACAAATGGAATTATAGACGTCCAAACAGCTTTGAGAATAGGCAACATCATAACGAATTTCTCAAAATTTGAAGATGATGGAACATTAGAATTTAACGGTACCGCAACTGTATTTGAAGATATTGTCATTAGTTTGAGTTCTGCAAGAGTGCCTGCTGCAAACGCCCCTACGTGGGCTGGCTTTATAGGTAATTTGAATAATTATACTTATGGACTCAATGATTTTCAAGAGTTTTCAACAGAAATAAAACATTCTTACAAAGAAGGGTCTGATATAGAGTTTCATCTACACGGAGCAACTAATGGATTAGAAGGTGTTGATAAAACAATTAAATTTGAAATAGAGTACGAACTCATAAACCCCAGCACAATAAACGGACTTGGTGGTGTTTATACAGGTACGACTATTATGAATGGAGAGATGATAATACCTGCCAGCACTGCTGACAAGACCTCTTTTGTTCTCAATATTGGTATTGAAAATTCAGGGAACTTCAATCAAGGAGCAAGTGTTGTAGGTAGAGTAAGAAGAATAGCATCAACTGGAACAGAACCGGCATCTGACCCGTTCGTGGTACAGGTCGGTATACACGTTGAACAAGATACTGTAGGGAGTAGAACAGAACTAACGAAATAGGAGAAAACCCAAATGTTACAGATTAGCGAAAAGGACAGAGACACAGTAGTGGCGTATATCTTCAATGCAATACCGAAGAACAACACGGTTGCGGAAGTTAATGGGCTTGTGAACCACTTGAACGCATTGAAGCCAGTTCCGATACTGAAACCAGTAGCCGAGAAGAAGAAAAAGAAGAAATAACTATGGCAGGTGAAATTACAGTTAGTTACGTACCAAGTCAATCGCCGATAACAACGGACGTCTTTACTGCTGCCGGTGTCGAACGCATTGCCGATATATCCCTGCCGGAGACCCCTGCTGATTCAGGGCATTACGTAGGCGACTTCGCCGCTATAACACCCGGTGATGAGATACTGGCATTTCACAACGGAGTTTACATCGGTGGAGAGGTTTACGAGCAGAATGTAGCCGTATCGACTACGGTAGCCACAATCGTAACCGCAGATACCGTTATAACGCTCACAGACGGCTCTGCTGCCAACGACTTCTACAATAACATGATAATCTCCATACAGGACATATCGGGGCAGGTGACGGTCGCTAGGCGTATTCTCGGTTACGTTGGCGCATCCAAGCAGGTTACAATGGACTTCGATACGGAGTTTGCTATTCAGGCAGGGGACAGGGTTCGTATATGGGCTAACGCTTACGATAGTGCAGGTGGACCGAGTGCGGCTCAGATTTCAGCCTCGGTGTGGAAGGCAACCAACTCCGACTTCAATGACCCAAATACGATGGGCAGGAAACAAAACCAAACCGGCGGCGGATTAAGGACTGGATAATGGCTATAAGGAAAAAATGGCGGATACGCTGTGAGTGCGGGCATGAGTTCTATGTGCCGTGGGTAGAAGAAACTGCTATCGACAAGCTAAAAGGTTTCTTCGGCAAGGGCGTTATGTGTACGGCTTGCGGCTCAAAGAAAACCAAGGTAATTGAATTGATCAAGAAACCAAAGCGGGAATAAATGTCAACTACATTACAAGCACCGTTACGAGGGATCAATAAGAACTGGGCGCCGTCCACGCAGCCTTCGTTCACCTCACCTGATATGAACAACGTCCGCCCGCGATCCGTGCTTAATGACAGGGTTGTTATCAGCCAGAGACCTGCTCTTATCAAGGCGTTTGCACAGCAACTCGGCAGTGGTAATCCGGTTGTGGCTATGGCTCAGGTAACTATTTCCAATGAGACGAATAAGAATAAATACAAACGCAGGCTTGTCGCGGCCTCGAATAACGCTATTTACTGGGAGAATGACTCAAATCAAATGGTTGTGCTGGCAGGGGCGGTGATAGACACCGATGAACCGGTTGTTTTTGTAGAGGCTTTTCAGAAGATATTCAGCGTTAATGGTACGAACCTTGATGTTATTGACTTCGTGAATGTTAAACTCACATTGTCAGCACCGTCGGCTACGGCAACCAGAGGTGATATTCTTACTCAGGCTGTTACCAACGCCGTGATGGTAGTTGACTTCGTTAATCCGGCTTCGACAGCAATTTACGGCAAGGTAACTTCCGGGACGTTCAACGCGACGAATCTGGTTACATCGACAGGTACAGTTGATGACTTCACCCCATCGGCGGTATCCACGATTGGAACGCCGTTGTTCTATGAATGGACAATCTATCCTGACATTGATCTTGGCGGTAATGCCGACTTCGGAGTAATACCCTCACAGGCTTCAATAGCGGCTCTGTATAGAGGTCGGGTATTCCTTTCCGGGGATACTGACAACCCGCACCAATGGAAGGGACCCAGACAAGATAATCCATGGGACTTCCTATACTTCGCAAACGACTCAGCTTCGCCGGTAGCCGGAGGAAACAGTCTGGCAGGTGAACTGGGTGATATTGTTACGGCATTGATATCTTTTGCGGACAATTACTTCGTTATGGGTGGAGCAAGTACGGTGTGGGTATTGCTTGGT
>DRHD01000156.1 GCA_011049795.1 Porticoccus sp. | reverse complement strand
TTGGCTCTACATCTAAAGGGGTAGGAGCATGCCTGTAGTATTTGAATTGCATGATAAAGATGGCTATTTCACAGCCAAGTGGACAGAAAAGCTTGGCAACGAAGATATATTGGGTGCATACAAAAAATTTATTGGTGGTGAACAGTGGTCTCATAGCTTGAATGAATTAACAGACCTAAGCCAAGCGGATTTGGAAAACATCACTAACGATGGAATGATTGAACTTCAAATATTTGCGGAACAAGTTTACCGGAAAAATAACACCGCAGCGGTGAAAGTTGCGGTGTATTGTCCGAATGGCTTGCCGAATGAAATGGCCAGAATCTATGAGGCTTGGAGTGGTCGCTCTCCAGAATATGTCAGAATGTTTAAAAATATTCAGGCCGCTGAAACATGGTTAAGGCGTCAATAATGAAGGAATTCCGGGGACAGTTTACTTAAATAATGGCGGCTTCTGGCAGATATGTTGAAAAACTCTTCACGCTAAGAAAGCCACAATATTAGACTCTAAAAACCTTCACGAGAGATCGCTCAAAGTATATTTACCGCCTAAAAAATCAAACCAGAGCGCTCTCGTGTACATAATTATTTTTCCGAAAGGCTGCTAAATAGTTTTTCAACATTAGTATCGGCACATAGCTGCCCCTATATAGCCTCGATTAACATCGGGGCTTTTTTGCGTCCGTTAACAAGTTGTAAGCTGCCCTCAAGCTTCGATTGACTAGTGGTTTTCTACTGGTCGCTATTGACTCGTTCCCGGCCTTAATCCGCCTATACTCAAGTATTCATCTTCTTTATCTATAAATGTCTCTTTGGCGTCTGATGTCAATTAGCTTGGCTTCTAATGGCAAGCGATTAGGGGTGGATCTCTTTACAGTTAACTACTCATTGTTAGCTGTTGACTAGCTAACAACAATCAATATGTACAAATCATCAGCAGTGTTGAGAGATTGTGGTGCCAGTATTGATAGTGTAATGAATTAAAATATTCATGCACTCGGTGTATATAGGCAAATTGGCAATGTTTCAAAATTGTACGATCAGTTACACCTAGATGGTTTCAACCTGGAGAAGTTCATCATGAGCGTAGAGCAAGACGTACAACAAACGATAGACCAACTTTACGATGTGGCTGAAAAGGCTGCTGATGAATTTAGCAGCTTAAATCTCGAGCAAGTAGAAAAAATTGTAAAGGCAGTAGCGGAAGCGGCAGCTGAGAAAGCTGAGTTTTATGCTGAATGGACTGTCCGTGAAACTGGGTATGGTAACGTACCCGCTAAAACAGCCAAAAATCAGGCAACATCGATCGGCCTACGCAATACCTATAATATTGCTGATTTTGTTGAGCCTACGATTGATTTTGACAAGAAAATTATAACGATTCCAAAACCTGCGGGTGTGGTCTTGGCCCCGATGCCTTGTACCAACCCAATTATGACGGTTAATTTCAAGATAGTTGCCAATTTAATTGCACGTAATTCAGTTATTTTATGTCCACATCCTGCTGCGAAAGAATGTTGCACCCATGCGGCTAATTTCTTGGCTGACGTTGCTGAAGCAGCAGGAGCGCCAAAAGGCTGTATTCAGATTGTGCAAGACCCTAGCATCAGCATGATAAACAAGATGATGCAGGATCCACGTACTTCATTGATTATGGCAACCGGCGGTCCGGCTTTAGTTAATGCGGCCTATAGTTCTGGCAATCCTGCCGTAGGTGTTGGTGCTGCTAATGTGGCGGCTTATGTAGATGCGACAGCTAATATTGAAAAAGCTGGCGCCGATGTCGTCCTAGGTAATGGTTTTGATCATAGCCTTCCGTGTACCTGTGAATCTGTGGTGCTGGCGGAACGTGCTATTGCCGATGAGCTTAAACAAGCGATGATTGCCGGTAATGGTTGGTTTGTAGAAGGGGAAGACAAGCAAAAATTACGCGATTTCCTCTTCCCTGGTGGTGTTAATAACCCTGCTGCACTGGGTAAAAGCCCGCAGTGGATTGGCGAACAGGTCGGTATAACTATTCCTGAAAATGTACAGTCTATTGTGATGGAAATTAATCACATTGGTTACGATGAGCCCGTCAGCAAAGAAAAACTGTTCCCTGTGTTGGGTTTCTTTGTGATGGAAGGCGGTGTTGATGTGGCAATTAAAAATACAATGGCTATGCTCAACATGATGGGTAAAGGTCACTCGGCTGTAGTGCATACCACTGATCCAATAGTGGTTGCCAAATATACCGCTGCATTGCCGGTATGTCGTGTTGCGGTGAATACCCCAGGGATTTTAGGTAGCGCAGGTTTGACCACTAACTTACCTGAAACGGCGTCGCTGGGTACCGGGTTTTTCGGTGGCAGTTCAGTGCCGGAAAATATTGGGCCAAAGCATTTGGTGCAGTATACCCGCGTTGCTTACGATATGGACCCGAGTATTCAGATGGGTGATATTGAAGCGGCGTTGGCAAAGTTATAAAAATTATTACCGTCACTCAATAATCCGATTTTCTGGGAGAATAATGGTGGTGAAATTAAAACGACTTCTGCATAAGTTACAAACGGTGTTTTCTATGCTGTTGCTGGGCCCTTGCCTAATGGCTGCGGCAAACGCTAGTGAAGAATTGTTACAGCAATATTGTCAAGGTTGTCATGTCGCCGAAAATAATAGCCCTCTTATGCTCAGTCGTATTAGCCATCAACGTAAAACTCCCGAGGGTTGGTTAATGAGTATTGCCCGCATGCAGGTAGTCCATAAATTAACTATTGATGACCAAGATCGGGCGACTCTGGTAAAGCACTTAGCCGATACACAGGGTTTAGCGCCCAGCGAAGCAGAGCCATATCGTTATATTCTTGAACGTCGTTTAAATCACCAAGAACAAATGCAACCCCAATTAGCTGAAATGTGTGCTCGCTGCCATTCCGAGGCGCGCGTTGGCTTACAGCGTCGTGAAGAGGCGGAGTGGAGCCATCTTGTGCATTTCCATCTAGGGCAATGGCCTAGTACAGAATTTTCGCTGATGGGTCGTGACCGTGATTGGTTTGGCATTGCTATCAATGAAGTGGTTCCTTTCTTGGGCAAACATTATGGTTTGCAAACTGAGGCTTGGGATAGCTGGAAAAAGTCTGAGAAAACAGCCATTGATGGTCGCTGGCGTATCGTTGGCCACATGCCTGGTAAAGGGGATTTTCAGGGGATTATTAGCTTAAAAGCTGCAAGTAATGAGCATTATCCTATGAGTTTTACCGGCCAATTTGATAATGGAGAATCACTACAAGGTGATGGCCAAGTTATTCTTTATAGTGGCTTTGAATGGCGTGGATCGCTAATGAGTGATGGCAAACGTTATAAGCAAGTCTTTGCGTTGAGCGAAGATGCCAGTGAGCTGAATGGTCGTATGTTTTTAGACGATCATGTAGAGCTGGGTCTTGATGTTAAAGGTGTTCGAGGTAAGGCGGTAGCACCGTTATCGTTAACTCCTTCTTATCTTCAGGCGGGCCAAACAACACAAGTCACTATTCGTGGCGCCAACTTAAAAGGCACCATTACATTGGGTGGTGGCGTTAAATTATTATCTGAAATTTCCAGGAGTGCTGACCAAATTGTTGTTGAAGTGCAAGCGCCAAAAACAACAACGGCATTTGTCGCTGCGGTGTCAGTTGATGGTGCTGCTCTAGATACTGGATTGACCGTTTATGATGAAATTACATCAATTAAAGTCGCACCTAATTATGCGGTTGCCCGTGTGGGTGACGGCGGCGGCACCAAACCTAAAGTTCACGCCGTGTTTGAGGCATTTGCCTATGCTGCAGGCGTAGATGGCAAAGCCGATACTGATGATGATGTTTTGATAGGTATCTTGCCGGCTAAGTGGAGCGTTGCTGCTTTTGATGAGCAAGCGATAAAGGATGAAGACGTTAAGTTTGCCGGCACCATAGATGAGGCTACTGGAGAGTTTACGCCTGGTATTGCTGGGCCTAACCCTGAGCGCAAATATGGTACTAACAACACGGGGCACCTTAGTGTTGTGGCCGAGGTGAGTGAGGCTAATGCTTCGCTTACAGCGGCTGCTGAGCTTATTGTTACGGTTCAACGCTGGAATAATCCACCCATTCGCTAGGTTTTGAGGTTAAATATATGAAAGATAATTTCCGAACTATTACTGCAAATAATCACAGCTTTATGGTTGGTGATCGCGAAATGTTATTTCACGTGCCAACTAGCAGTGTTTTTGAACTTGATGAAACGTCTTCGCAGATTTTGCAATCAGCGAGTACGGAGCAAGGTGCTTCATTAAAAGAACTACAGAACAGTATTGTGGGTTTTT
>DRHD01000155.1 GCA_011049795.1 Porticoccus sp. | reverse complement strand
GCACATTCCTTTTTGTTTTTTTAAATACCAAGCCAAATACCACTCCAAAGTACTTAAGCCAACCCAGCATCCATCAACAACTCTAGCGATACCCTATGGGACTTACCGACTTTCTAGTTAATATTATTGTGCCGTTATCATTATTTACAATCATGGCCATTATCGGCATGGATTTAAGTATTGAGGACTTCAAGCGCATTGCACGCTATCCAAAAGCGATTTTAATCGGTACTTTCTCGCAACTAACATTGCTACCACTGCTCGCTGCAGGCATCATTTTTCTTCTATCAGACACTAGCTTAAGTCTTACCCATCAATCCATCGGCGCGCTGATTATTTTCGCCGCCTGTCCCGGCGGTGGTTTATCCAATATCATGACAGCACAGGCCAAAGGCAATGTGGCACTTTCTGTCAGCTACACAGCGCTATACAGCATGCTGGGGCTGATCACTATTCCGCTGATCGCTACATTAGGATTTCAACTCTTTTTATCCGAAACCACCACTATCAGCGTTCCATTACTGCCGATGATAGGCCAGCTAATTATTTTAGTATTTGCGCCCATCACTTTGGGCATGTGGTTTAAAAGCCGCCATCAACAATGGGTTATCGAGCAGGATAAAAACTTCAATCGCCTTTCTAATGTCCTGATTTTAATTATTGTCGGCATGAGTTTCATTGTAGAAAACGGCATTACCATAGCGGCGCTAAATAATGCAATGCCGGCAGCTCTAGCGTTTTGCGTTGGTTCGGTGTTAATAGGGTTTATTGTGGTGCGACTGTCAGGGCTGGATCATAAAGACAGCATTGCGTTACTGATAGAATTCAGCGTGCGTCATGCAGGTATTGCGACATTAATTATTATTGTGATACTAGAACGGTTCGACTTAATGGCGCTATTAACGGCTTGCGCGATGACTCAGTTACTATTGGTGTTATTGATTACAGCCTGGATTCGGTTGTCGACTAAAGAGCCTGATAAAAAATCAGTCAAAAAGGCTGAAGCCAGGCAACAAACTTAAGGGCCGCTATTTTTCTATCTCACTAGTCAACATCCGATAAAGATAGCTACTCATTTTTTGATTGACCGCATCGCGAAAACGTTGCTGCACCAACCCTTTATCCAGAGCCGACTGCTTAATAGACCAACGCTGTCTGGCGATCGTTTCGCCATCATGCATTAAACTCAATTCAAGCGAACCTCGCAGCCACCACCAGCCCTGTTTTTGCTGCAGGGGCTGGGTATCCCGCTTACTGCTCAGCACGTAAGCTGATTGCGCCTGCTGTTGAATACCCAATCCTGCCACCGCACTTTCTAACTCGGTCTGGATAACACCATCATCTGCATTCACGGCAAAAGTCAGTGCCGCCAGCGCGTGCCGGATGACACTTTCAATACTTTCACTCGTGTTTGCACCACTAATCCCTTTGCCGGCGGTAACGGCAAGATTACGATTGGCATTATTTCGTTCGACCTGACTCAAACGCGCTTGTTCCAAAGCCCGTAAAGCGACGACAGGGTTTGACGCCTTAACGCTGGCATAGTGAAGCAAGTCATCGACTTTACGATCAGCGGAACGGACGGCTTCTCGAAACCGTCGGCTGGCGGGGGCTTTTTCCAACACCGCCAAACTAAACACCTTACCCTCGGGTGACTGCCAGTATTCTATAATTTCAGTGCCTTCAAGTACTTGCTTGGCTTCACTGTTAACAAAACGCACCGCTCGCTGTTGATTATCGACCTGTTGCTGGCCGCTGCTGGTAGTGACCATCGCCGCAGAAAAATCCTGGCTACTGTCCGTAATCGCCACTTGAAAGACACGACTGAGATTGGCCCGAGCACGGGCGGCGGCGGTATCCCGTGTCTGGGCTTCGCCCACGGCACTTAAGTATTGATCAGCGGGGTAATCAGTGAAGGGCTTATCGACCCAGTCAGGTTGGCGCGTGCTTTGAGCACAGCCACTCAGCAGCAAAATGAAAAGACTTACTAAGCTATAACGGACAAGCTTCGACCGGAGCAACATCGTTTTAGTTAACATCAAACCCTGCATAACGGCTGTCCTTTTTAATGGTGTGTTGTAATAACTTTTTCTGTAGCAAAGCATAGTCGTTAGTCAGTGCTCATCCAGAAACAACCGTCATTCCCGCGCACAAGGTGAATTGCGTAGCAAGATAGGGCAGCCTGGGCTGGGCGAGAATCCATGGGGCCGCAGGCCCCGAAAAACCTGGATCCCCGCCCCCGACTACTACACTCGAGGGCAGGCTCTGCGCGGGGAGAGCCTGCCCCGCGAGCAACGCGAGTGCTTTGGGTATGACGAGAAAGTAAAAAGTGGCCATTCTGGATTGGCACTATTTTGTGCTCTTTGCCAACGAACGATCATTGCGATCAAGACTACTCGCTAATAACACCAGCGTCTTCCCACGGTTAAAGCTGAGAAGGTTGCTGGCATTCATACCGTTGGGTAATGCTAACGTTTCAATATCCACCTGTGCACCTAATCGGATTCTCGCCACCTGCAGTGATGAGGGTAACATATTCCAACTGCGCAAATCGGCTTGCTCGGTGACGGTGTTGGCCACCAACAGCAATAGCGCAGCAAAATCCTCTTTTTTATCCCTGGCAGCCTTTACCGTTTGATACTTTGCGGTAGCGCGCAACAAGGTGGCAGCGGTGATCCCTGGCATGGCTTCATCAAGGTCTTCCCGAGCTAATACTTCGATATTCTCAATCGGCTGAGTACGATAAAACTTACCCGCCACATTAAGGTTAAGATATTGCGCTCGATAGTTGTTCGGTGGGTAGTAGGGCAAGGCCAACGATATGGGCTGAGCGATGGCCGGACTGAAAATCGGGATAAAATTCTGCTGCTTGCTACTGACATTGCCATCGGCATAAAACACTAGCAACTCCCGCTCACCCTCTTCAAGCGGCTCGGCAGATCGGGAAAAACGCTTTTCATAGCGTTGATACTCTTCAGTCATACGCTGGCGCTGACTAATCTGTAACAGGCTATCTTGCAACGCTAAAGGGATTTGCAGGGAGCGCTGATCCATAATACCCAAAGCCCGCCGATAACTGATCATGGCATTGTCCAGCTCCCCATTCATCTCATAAATGCAGCCGCTAAGAAATTGATCACTAGCCAGATAGCCACGCAAACTGTCCGCCTTGGCCAACGCCTGCGCGGTAACATCCGCCTGCAACATTTCCACCCGAGCGCCATCCAAGTCGCCCAGTTGTAAATAATTAAAGGCTAGCATCTCATGCAGCAAAATACGCTCACTGGGGGTACCGGCATAACTGCGCAGGGTTTCGTTGATCGTGACCGCAGCGAGACTCTCGGAAACGCTGGTCGCCTGTAAAGCCGCCATGATGCTCTTCGCCGACTCAAGATCCGCATTACTGCCCTTAAGGTCGCCGGTATAGCGTTTAAGGCTGCCCCTATTTAACAAGTACAGCGCTTTATCCCGAGACTTGGGCTTGATTTTCTCCAGCGCGGCCAAGGCTTGCGCGGCGCCGGTACTCTGTAAATTGTCCGCTACTGAGTTCATTTTCCGCTGCTGCATAGTACAGCCGGAAAGGACTAACAGGCATATCAGCACTGTCAGCCTTAAGGGCACCTCTAAAAATAGTGATTTTTTCGTGAGAGCAAGGAAGTACCGCGCGGAGAACCGCAGTTTACACGCAGTAAATGAGAATTCGGGCACGGAGCTGACGCCGCTATCGCGGAAAAAGCGCATTTTTAGAGGTGCCCTTAAAGCGATTAGGGGAGTCAAGGGAGGTTTCCTCGGGCTTAGTCAATGATCTAGTGTCAGCAAGCCCTAGTAACGGAGCTTGCTATTTTTCACCAGTTTTTTGATTTTCTTCTGGCCCAACCACACTTTACGGTTGTCAGCCATACTGACCATAGTCAGGTCGACCTGGTAATAGCGCACTTGCTGCTTACCTTCAGCATCAATAATGGTGTTGATCTGGCCTTTCAGCATAAAGTCGGCCCCCTGCTCCTGGCCCGCGGCATTACGCGACTCTTCCTTCGCATTCAGATCCTGATCTTTACGCTCTTGTCGAATTTCATCACGCTCCTGGCTGGAGGCGACAAAATCAACCATGCCTGAATTTACCAGCGAGCGGCTCATATCAGCGACAAAGGTATTGACGTTAATATGCT
>DRHD01000154.1 GCA_011049795.1 Porticoccus sp. | reverse complement strand
CAGTTAACCAAAATAGTCCTGAAAGCCCCCACCAATTAGCCAATACAGGCCCAAACACCATAGATACCGCAAAAGCCACGCCAATGCTGCCACCCACAACCGCCATTGCCTTAGTACGATTTTGCTCGGTAGTAAGATCAGATAGTAGTGCCATAATTGTGCTGGCTACTGCACCAGTACCCTGCAAGGCACGCCCAGCAACCAGCCCCCACATAGAATCCGACATAGCAGCTACGATACTACCGACCAGAAAAAGTAACATTCCACCAACAATTACAGGCTTTCGGCCAATTCTGTCCGATAAAAAGCCGAAAGGGATCTGAAGCAATCCCTGAGTTAAACCATAGATTCCCAGCGCCAACCCAACCAGAATGGCAGTGCTGCCAGAATAGTTCTCGGCATAAAGCGCCAAGACAGGCAGCAACATAAATAGCCCCAGCATGCGAAAGGCATAGAGAGAGGCCAGGCCAATGAGGCTTTTTCGTTCTAGGGGGTTCATGCTAGAGACATCATGGGAGTTACTGAGTCATACATCAAAGAGAAGCATTATAAATGTCATATGCAAAGAAAAGTAGTTTCAAAACCAAGAAGAAGCCCTTACCTTTAAACTAACTTTGGAGCAGCACAAGAATAGAGCTCATCTACTGGGTATTTAGCTTGCTAGATAAAAATACGTCCTCATTGTATTGATAGCAAGTTAACTGGTTCATGGATAGAATGGCCTCTGCACTTATAATATGCGGTTTCAAGCATCGTATAAGTTGCATTGCAGGAAGCACCAATACCAAAGGGAATACCAGAGGCGAGCCAAAATGCTAGAAGCTCTATTCGAGTCAAAAAGATCAACAAAACGAACTATCTCACTCATTTATGACGCTCTCGCTATCTCTGCCGCTTTTTACATAGCAATATGTTTAAGGCTTGGCACGCTGTATCTTGATGTATCAAACAAAGAGCTTATCAGTCTGGGCATTACGATTGCTGTGTCTTTGCTGGCCTTTATTAAGCTTGGGCTCTACCGCGCTATCCTCCGTTATATGTCAGTTCAGGCGATCAACTCAATTATGATAGGCATCGGTATCTCCGGTGCTGCACTGGCCGCCTCCAGCTTCCTCATTCACTCACCCATTCCCCGGTCAGTGCCTTTTATCTATATGTTTATCGCTTTATTTTTGGTTGGTAGCCCACGAATTTTGATGCGTAATATCTTGATGCTAACCCACCAAGAACGACATGGAACCCGGGAGCCGGTGATTATTTATGGCGCAGGGTATTCTGGGCACCAGTTGGTCCAATCTCTACAAAAGACCTCCTACAAACCCGTTGCCTTTGTGGATGACAACCCCAAGCTCAAAGGGAGTTTAGTTGCAGGCCTACTAGTCCACCGGCCAAAAAAAATGATGCAACTGGCCAGGGAAAATTCAGCACACAAAGTACTGTTAGCCTTGGGAAGTGCCTCCCTGTCAGAACGTGCGGAGGTGATCAGGCAACTCGAACCTCTTGCCCTTACCGTTCAGACGATCCCCGACCTGACGGATATCCTGACTGGCAAAGCACGAATAGAAGATATCCGGGATGTGGAGATTGATGATCTACTTGGCCGTGACCCGGTTAAATCAGACCCAGAACTCCTACACGCCTGTATAACCGACAAGGTAGTGATGGTCACTGGTGCCGGTGGCTCTATTGGCAGTGAGCTGTGTCGCCAGATACTTCAGCAGAAACCCTCATATCTTATTCTGTTTGAGCTCAATGAGTACGGCCTTTATAAGATTGAGCAGGAACTACAACATATCCTAAAAGCCTTCCAAGGGGAGACCGAGCTGGTATCACTTATAGGGTCAGTTCAAAATCAGCCTCGCCTGGAATCCATCATGGCGACCTTTGGCGTCCAGACTGTCTACCATGCAGCCGCCTACAAGCATGTACCACTGGTTGAACACAACATCATCGAAGGTGTACGCAACAATGTCTTTGGCACCTGGTATTGTGCAGAAGCCGCCATTAAAACAGGTGTCGAGTCCTTTGTACTTGTCTCTACTGATAAGGCGGTACGACCCACCAATATCATGGGAGCCTCCAAACGAGTATCCGAACTGGTACTTCAAAGCCTGGCACAACGGCAGAATAAAACACGATTCACTATGGTACGCTTTGGGAATGTGCTGGGCTCTTCCGGTTCAGTGGTGCCTCTGTTCCGTGAACAGCTCGAACAAGGCGGCCCCATTACCGTCACCCACCCCGATATTATTCGCTATTTTATGACCATTCCCGAAGCATCAGAACTGGTTATCCAGGCTGGCTCAATGGGCCAGGGAGGCGATGTCTTTGTTCTTGATATGGGTGAACCCGTCAAAATTGTAGACTTGGCCAAACGTATGGTTCACCTCTCCGGTCTGGAGGTCAAAGACGTTGACCATCCAGAAGGGGATATTGAGATTCAATTTTCTGGGTTACGGCCAGGCGAAAAACTCTACGAAGAATTACTGATTGGAGACAATGTCAGTGGCACAGAACATTCCCGCATTATGCGAGCTGAAGAAACATCGCTTAGTTGGCAGGAAACCCAAGAATTTTTGGATGAACTGGATAATGCCTGCCATGACTATAAATGTGATTCAGTACAAAACCTGCTAATGAGTGTACCTACTGACTACACGCCTACCATTAAAGAATTACATGATAGTGTATGGTTATCCGAATCCAGATCACTTATGAAGCAAGAAGACAACGTCATCAAACTGGAACGTGTTTAGTATTTTTCATCAATTTGTCCACTTTGAAGTCACCAATAAATAGGATACCTTTCTAACATCAGGCGACCAGGCCATTCAGCTAAAAATGCAACGTTTTCTACTCAGGATTATTGATATAGCTCTTTCACTCGTCGGCATTATTGGTGGCCTACCGATCATGCTCGCCATTTATATCATCGGCCTTTTTGACACCGGCTCACCGATATTCTTCCAGCAACGAGTGGGTAGAAATCAACAATTGTTTACCCTAGTAAAATTTAGAACCATGTCCATCAATACTAGCTCGGTCGGCACTCACCTAGTAGACACCGCAAGCATTACCAAGCTCGGAGGCTTCTTACGAAAAACCAAACTTGATGAACTACCACAGTTGCTTAACGTACTACTCGGACACATGAGCCTCGTTGGCCCAAGGCCTTGCCTACCCAACCAGACTGAACTCATCGAGGAAAGAGACAAGAGAGGTATCTTTAAGGTCCGCCCTGGCGTTACTGGCCTCGCCCAAGTTAACGAAGTGGATATGTCAACGCCGCGAAAACTTGCCCGCTATGACCAGCTCATGATCAGCAGCATGCGTTTGAAGCTATATATCAGACTGATAATTGATACCGTCCTAGGCAAAGGGCATGGCGATCGGGTACGAACATATAAACCAAGTCCAACCACACCAAAAACTACTTCTTAAAGCCTTCTACCGCTCGCCGAAGCCCCTCATCAACCGTAATCGGCGGTGCCCAACCCAGTATTTCTCGTGCCTTTGAAATATCGACCCACAATCGAACATAAAATCGGCTCGCTAGATGAATCACAGATGAGCTGAACAACCACCCCAGAATAATCAACTGCAGGTGTTGCGTAGAACCACTGTTGAGTTATACACCGAGTTTTTTACTACAAACAATGCCATAAAAAACTGGCTTCCATACCAATAGCTCAGAAAATAAATTATAATTCGCCCCATTAAATGTCGCACAGACCCATCACACGCATGCTGTATCAAAGGGCGATTTTTTACTGAATTGAGAAGGGCTTCATATGATCTTTGTAACTGGCGGTGCAGGTTTTATTGGCGCCAACTTTGTGATGGACTGGTTACGACAAAATGACGAACACATTGTTAACATTGACTCCCTGACCTATGCGGGAAACCTTGAAAGCCTTTCCTCCCTACAAGGTGATACTCGTCACATCTTTGTTAAAGGTGACATTGGTGATACGACTCTAATATCTAAATTACTCGAAAAACACCAACCGCGGGCTGTTCTCAATTTTGCAGCAGAGTCTCATGTTGATCGTTCCATACATGGGCCAGAGGCTTTTGTGCAAACAAATGTAGTAGGAACATTCCATCTTTTAGAATCTGTTCGCACCTACTGGGACAAACTAAAGGAAGGGTCAAAGACTAATTTTCGATTTTTGCATGTCTCCACTGATGAGGTGTATGGCTCCTTGGCTAAGGACGAACCAGCCTTCAGTGAAACCCACCGCTATGAGCCAAATAGCCCCTATTCTGCGAGTAAAGCAGCGAGTGACCATCTAGTCCGATCCTATCACCACACCTATGGGCTACCAGTACTAACCACCAACTGTTCAAACAACTACGGCCCTTATCATTTTCCAGAAAAACTTATTCCACTGGTGATTGTTAATGCCTTGGCTGGCAAAGTACTACCTGTCTATGGCGATGGCCAGCAGATTCGGGATTGGCTTTTTGTTACGGATCATTGCAGCGCCATTCGTCGAGTATTGGAAGCCGGTACGTTAGGGGAAACATATAATGTGGGTGGCTGGAACGAAAAAGCTAACCTAGATATTGTGCACACCGTTTGTGCCTTGCTGGATGAGTTACGTCCTCGGCAAGATGGCAAAAAATACTGCAAACAAATTGCTTTTGTAGCAGATCGCCCCGGGCATGATCAACGCTATGCCATTGACGCTCAAAAAATTGAACGTGAACTTGGCTGGAAACCTGCAGAAACCTTTGAAACAGGCATCCGAAAAACTGTGCGGTGGTATTTGGATAATCAAAACTGGGTAACTAACGTGCAGTCGGGTGCCTATCGCGAATGGGTTGAAAAGAACTATACGGTATACCAGTGAAAATTCTATTGCTCGGTAAACGAGGTCAAGTGGGCTGGGAACTACAACGCAGCCTTGCACCTTTAGGAGAAATTGTTGCGCTAAGCCGTGACAGCCAAAACTATTGTGGTGATTTCACGAACCTGCAAGGCATAGCCGAGACTGTGCGGCAAATCAAACCGAACATTATCGTTAATGCTGCGGCTTACACAGCCGTTGATAAGGCTGAAAGCGAGCCTGAATTAGCACGAATTATTAATGTTGAAGCGCCAGCTGTGTTGGCACATGAGGCGAACTTACTCGGCGCCTGGCTGATACATTATTCTACCGATTATGTGTTTGATGGCAGCGGGGGTACGCCTTGGCTGGAAACTGACACTACCGGGCCATTGGGCAAATATGGTGCCACCAAACTGGCCGGTGAGCAGGCGATTCAAGCGTTGGGCCGTAAACACCTTATTTTCCGCACCAGTTGGGTTTATGGGACACGTGGTAATAATTTCGCCAAAACAATGCTGCGCCTTGCTGCAGAACGTGACAGCCTCACCGTGATAGACGATCAAGTTGGAGCACCCACCGGAGCGGATTTTCTGGCAGATATCACTGCCCATACGATACGCAGTGTCCAGAGTAAACCCGAATTAGGTGGGTTATATCACCTCGCAGCGGGAGGCGAAACATCGTGGCACGGTTATGCACGTTTCGTCATAGATCATGCCATTAAAGTAGGCTGCAAGCTCAAAACGTTACCTAATTCAATCGAGCCGGTACCCAGCAATGTATTTCCCACCGCCGCGCGGCGGCCAAACAATTCGCGCTTGGATACCGGTAAATTACGAGCTAACTTTGACCTTACACTTCCTCATTGGCAGACCGGTGTTACCCGGATGCTGACGGAGATTTTAGAGAAATAATTATGAGTAAAAGAAAAGGAATTATTCTTGCTGGCGGCTCCGGCACACGGTTACATCCAATTACTCTTGGCGTGTCCAAACAATTGCTGCCGATCTACGACAAGCCTATGATTTACTATTCCTTGTCAGTATTGATGCTGGCCGGCATGCGCGAAATCCTCATTATCTCAACCCCAGACGATTTACCGAGCTACCGTAAGCTGTTAGGAAACGGCAGTCGGTTCGGCATTCAGCTCAGCTATGCTGAACAACCATCTCCAGATGGATTAGCGCAGGCTTTTATTATTGGCGAAGAATTTATCGGATCAGACAACTGTTGTCTGATCCTTGGCGATAACATTTATTACGGGCAGCATTTTTCTGACAACCTGCAGGTCGCTAATAATATCGAGCACGGGGCAACGGTCTTTGGTTATCACGTCGTTGACCCGGAACGGTTTGGTGTGGTTGAGTTTGATGAAAATGGCAAAGCCATCAGTATTGAAGAAAAGCCGGAAAAACCAAAATCAAGCTATGCGGTTACCGGCTTATATTTCTACGATAATCGCGTGGTAGATGTTGCAAAGGCCGTCCAGCCTTCACCTCGTGGTGAGCTTGAAATCACCGATGTAAATCGCTTTTATCTCGAAGAGCAGAGTCTTAACGTTGAAATTCTTGGTCGTGGTTTTGCCTGGCTTGACACCGGTACCCATGAGTCACTTATGGACGCCAGCCACTTTGTACATACAATCGAGCGGCGCCAGGGTTTCAAGATAGCCTGCCTTGAAGAAATTGCCTTTAACAACGGCTGGCTCAAGGCAGATCAACTAGCAGAACAGGCTGAGCGCTTAAAGAAGACGGGCTATGGGCAGTATTTGTTTGCTTTGCTCAAAGAAGGCGGCCTTGTATGAAGGTTACGCCAACCAATATCCCCGACATTCTTATCATTGAACCCAAAGTGTTTGGTGATAACCGTGGTTTTTTCTTTGAAAGCTTCAATCAACAAGCTTTTAATATTGCCATTGGTCAAGAGATACTGTTCGTGCAGGATAATCACAGCCATTCAGCAAAAGATGTATTGCGTGGCCTCCATTATCAAATTCAACAGCCACAAGGGAAACTTGTTCGTGTTACTCAAGGCACAATATATGATGTGGCAGTTGATTTACGTAAGTCCTCCACCACATTTGGGCAGTGGGTGGGAACGGAGTTAAGTAATGATAACCATCGACAGGTTTGGATTCCGGCCGGTTTTGCTCATGGATTTATCGTACTGAGTGAAAGCGCTGATGTTTTATATAAAACAACAGATTACTATGCACCAAAACATGAGCGATGCCTTGCCTGGAACGATACAAATATCGGTATTCGTTGGCCTATTTCAAGTGAACCCATTTTGTCCGAAAAAGATAGCCAGGGTGAATTTCTAGTAAATACGGAGTGTTTCTCATGATGCTCTCATCAACAGGATTTTCTCTCTTGCCATGGATACTTGAAAGAACATCAACACAGCAATGTATATATAGGCCATACCTGCTGATACCCCTTAAGGAGCCAGCACCTCAATGAAACCCCATACATATTCATTTTTTGGCGAATTGTTTGCCAGTAGAAATGTCCTATGGCAGCTTGTTGCCCAGCAATTAATATTGCGTTACAGACGCACAGCACTTGGATATTTATGGACTCTAATCAACCCTCTATTAATGATGTCAATCATGGCGTTGGTATTTTCCACATTATTTAATGCAGACCTAAAAACCTTCGCAGTTTTTTTGTTCACTGGCATGATTCCTTGGAATTTTTTTAGCTCCGTAGTCACCCAGTCCGGTACATCTTTTATTAACAATGAAGGGCTTATTAAGAAAATCTACCTTCCAAAAATCATTTTTCCGTTGAGCATAACCTCTGCTTTACTGATAGATACTGTCTTTTCGTTTTTTGCCTTATTTATCATCATTCTAACTCTAGGCAGCCCTTTATCATGGGCAGTCTTATTTATCCCTATCGCCTTTTTATTACTATTTCTCTTTACATTAGGAATAGGTCTAATCACTTCAATAGCAACAGTATATTTTCGAGATCTTCAGTATGTAATTTTGATTATCATGCAGGCATTGTTTTTTTTGACACCCATCCTGTATAAACCTGATGCTCTAAAAGGGAAAGTAGCCTGGCTAATAACATTGAATCCCGTCGTACCATTTATCGATCTTTTTCGAGCACCGCTTTATTTAGGAAGCTTACCAAGCCAAAGTAGCATTATACTTTCGATACTATTTTCCTTGGTTAGCATCACCATTGGTTTGATAATTTTTCTCTGGCAAGAGAAAAAAATTGTTTTCAGGTTATAAGCAGACATGTCAAGTATTAGCGTTGAAAACCTATCTATTAAGTTCCGTATTTATCACGATAGTTCGCCGTCACTAAAGGATTATTTCGCCAATCTCTTTCGTAGAAAAGACCAATCAGCTTATTCTGATTTCTGGGCGGTGAAGGATGTTTCGTTCGAAATAAAAGCAGGTGATAGAGTGGGTATTGTCGGCCACAATGGCGCCGGAAAAAGTACACTACTCAAGGCATTGTGCCGTATTTATGAATCTTCTGATGGTTTGATTTCCGTCGATGGGCGTCTTGCTCCCCTTCTGGAAATTGGAGCAGGCTTCCATCCAGAGTTTACCGGAAGAGAGAATATCTATCTTAATGGTGCGATTCTTGGTTACACCAAGCAACAGCTAAAAGAAATCGAACCAGAAGTCATTGATTTTGCTGAGTTAGAAGAGTTTATAGACACCCCTGTCAAGTACTACTCGACAGGGATGTACATGCGCCTAGCATTTTCTCTCGCTACAGCAATGCATACCGATATACTAATTCTAGATGAGGTTTTTGCGGGTGGTGATGCAGCCTTTATGGCAAAGGCAAGGGCTCGCATGCATGAAATGATTGATAAGGCCAATATCATGATTATGGTGTCACATGATCATGAATTAATTAAATCACTTTGTAATCGTGTGATATGGCTGGATCACGGCAAACTAGTAGGAGATGGTTCACCTGAGGAGATAGTACAGCGTTATTTGCATGGGAATGCTAATGAACAGTAAGGGTATGCATACAGGCTCCCAAAAAACCCCTGAGATATACACTCCCTTGGAAATTAACCACCAAGAGAATACCAGTTCCATTGTTAAAATAGAACAAATTGAACCTTACGCAACAGAAAGTCGTTTTATCTTTGCATGCTTACGCAAGCTATATCGAAATTATTTAAAGCGTTATCCTCTTGTGCGCTCGGCTGCTATATGGGCATGGAAAAATTTCTACCCACTCTATTTAAACCTCAAATCAATCCATCTTTTCAACGCTATAACTAGCAAGACAAAAAACGCAAAGAGGTGGCGCCCACTAACCAACTTGAGTGAGTTTTCTAAAAAAAGAGGTTTGGTGACTTACAAAATAGCAGATACTGAAGTCATTAATACTCCGGTACCGACAGTTGTCCCAGCTGCTGATCAAAGCTATTTGGTGTCACCCCACGATCAGTATGTCTTCCCAGAGATATCGATTGCAATGGCAGAAGATGCAACGATATACGGTGGTAGCAACCTAACTCTCGTTGATAATGAAGTAGTCTGCCATGATCTATTTGATGCGACCCGTGATTTCACCAGTGAAGAACTCCATGGTAGAGCATTAATTGATCCCAAACGAAAGCGTATCAGGTGGTTATCGTATGATGAGGAACCAGTCAAATTATCAACAGCAGCGACATTCGTTGATGCCTGCGCCTCAAATTATGCTCATTGGCTCACTGAGGTTTTACCACGTATAGCTCTTTTTTGTGACGAAGAACGTCATAAAGATATACCTATCGTAATTAATAGTGGGCTTCACGAGAACATATTAAATTCTCTATTTGAAGTTATAGGCTCAAAACGTAAAGTTATTGCCCTTCCTATTGGAAGGGCAATAACTATCAATAAACTTTTTATTACATCGGTAGCCGGTTATGTGCCATTTGAACGGCGAACGAATAAGATTTCAGGGCATTCTCATGGTAAGTTCAGCCCGTATGCATTCAATGTATTGACCAGCCACCTTAGTAGCCATGTAGATAAAACAGACAGTAAAGGCTGGCCAGAAAAAATATTTATTCGCAGAAACTCTGGGACAAGAAAAGTCGTAAATGCTAGTGAGATTGAAAATTTATTGGTTACAAAAGGATATAAGATAGTCGAAACAGAAAGTTTAACTTTTTTACAGCAGGTGCAGCTTGCCAAGAATACTAAAAAGATTATTGCACCCACGGGAGCAGCGTTAGCTAATGCCATTTTCTGCCAGCCAGGTACAAGCGTAGTTGTTTTTATGGGTAAACATGAGAATATGATTTATAGGTATTGGGTCAACATGCTATCTCCGCTTGGTATAAAAGTTACTTACGTACTGGGAGACATTGTTAACAAGAAAGGTATGAGCATTCACGGAGATTTTTTTGTTCACCCAGACAATGTCGCTAACATGCTGGAGGCTATTACATAGCTATGAGTATAATTCATCCTACATCTGTTGTTGCTCCCGGTGCAATCATCGGAAACGGAGCTGAAATTGGGCCGTTCAGCATTATTCATGACAATGTTATTTTTGGGGATAATGTGAAGATTGGTGCTTATTGTGAGATTGGGATACCAACGCCTTTTGGGGATGGCTCTCCGTTAATAATTGGTGATAATGCATTAATTCGCTCTCATTCGATTTTTTATGAATCGTCGTTGTTTGCTCACGGAATGACGACAGGCCACCATGTAACGGTGAGAGAAAAAACGAAGGCTGGTATAGGCTTTCAAATTGGCACGGCGAGTGAAATTCAGGGTGATTGTTCGATTGGTGATCATGTACGTTTTCAATCAAATGTCTTTGTCGGTAAGGGTACCTTAATTGGCAATTTTGTATGGGTATTACCCTATGTGATACTTACCAATGATCCCACTCCACCTAGTGATATTTTAATGGGATGTATTATTGAGGACTATGCCAGCATTGCCGCTGCATCTGTAGTTTTACCTGGAGTGACTGTTGGTCATCATTCTCTGGTTGCAGCGAAAGCATGTGTTACAAAAAATGTTCCCCCACACCAGGTTGTCTCTGGCGTCCCTGCTTGCGTAACAGGTCTGACTAAAGATATAAAGTTGCGCGATGGCTCAAATAAACCTGCATACCCATGGACAAAACACTTTCATCGAGGATATCCAGATTCAGTAATAGCTGAGTGGATGAGTAATAATGGAGAAGATTAGTGTTAGATAAGTGTGGTGTCATAGGCCTCCCAAAAATCAACGATCCAAGAGGCAATTTAACTTTCATTGAAGGCGGCAATCATATCCCTTTTGATATTCGTCGCGTTTACTATCTATATGACGTTCCAGGAGGGTCGGAACGCGGTGGGCATGCGCACAAAGAATTGTATCAACTAATCATCGCCATATCGGGTTCATTCGATATCCATCTTGATGATGGATATTCGAAAAAGACGGTACACCTAAACCGTAGTTATCAGGGCCTTCTTGTGTGCCCAATGATTTGGCGTGATATTGATAACTTCTCCTCTGGAACTGTATGTATGGTATTGGCATCAGAACGCTATGATGAGTTTGATTACTACCGAAACTATGAACAGTTCATCATTGATGCCCAAAGGAATTCAAAATGAATTCTGTGCCATTTCTTGATCTAGTCAAACTTCATCAGACCATCCGTGAGCCTCTCGATAGAGCCTACCACCGAGTTATCGATTCAGGGTGGTTCAGTATGGGGCCAGAGTTAGAAGCCTTTGAAAACGAATTTGCAGATTATTGCGAAGTTAAACATTGCATAGGTGTCGGGAACGGCCTCGAAGCACTTCACCTTCTTCTGCGAGCTTATGGCATTGGCCCGGGTGACGAAGTGATCGTCCCATCTAATACCTTTATTGCAACTTGGTTAGCCGTGAGTGAATGTGGAGCAACACCTGTTCCCGTTGAGCCAAATGTAGATACTCACAATATCGATACGGCACTTATCAGTGCTGCGATCACTAATCGTACTCGCGCTATTATGCCAGTACACCTGTATGGTCAGCCTGCAGACATGGACCCAATCAATGAGCTTGCAACCAAACATGGGCTTATAGTCATTGAAGATGCAGCTCAAGCACAGGGGGCT
>DRHD01000153.1 GCA_011049795.1 Porticoccus sp. | reverse complement strand
CTACCGGGACAGGTAACAGACTTTTATCAAAAGTCCCATTCCCTAACTGACCACTATCATTTACCCCCCAACATTTAACAGCGCCATTGATCAGCAATGCACAACTACTCGAACTATCAACTACGATATCTACAGCATCTTCAACTCCAACAACCGCCACTGGCTCCATACTCTCATCCTCCCCTCCATTACCTAGAATGCCAGAAACACCTTTACCCCAACAAAGCACCCTCCCGACTTCCAGAAGAGCACAACTATGGGAATACCCAAGCGCAACCTTAATCGCCGAGGACGATGCGTTTACCCCATCAAGACCAACCACATGAACCGGCTCCACACTATCGATTTTGCTCCCATTTCCTAGTTGGCCATCGTCGTTGTTTCCCCAGCACTCCACTCCTCCATCTGAGTTTATTGCACAATAATGGCCCCCACTTGTAGATACCGCCATAGGGTAAGAGCCCTTATCGTCAATACTCCTCACTACGACAGGCGCATGACTATAATCCGAAGCAGCGTGACCACGACCAAGCCACCCCCAGCACCAAACTTCTCCACTATCCATCAGCACACAGCTACTGTAGGAGCTGAGAGCAAGTGATATTTTATCTTCGCCCACTTTTACAGAGTCGAATGCATTGACCATTACCGGAATATAACTATCAACATATTTCCCATTACCCAATTGCCCTTTATTATTTTCCCCCCAGCACGATATCTCGTTCGTATCCAGAAGGGCACAGTTGTGATCACTACCAGAGCTAATTGACACAGCTATATTATCGCTAACACCACCCCCAAATAATTCAACTTCGACCGGCGACGAAGTAAAGTAAGTATCAAAACCAATACCCACTTGACCAAATTTATTCTTACCCCAACACTTTATGGCTCCACTTCCCAAAAGTGCGCAGCTATGCGTTGACCCCAAAGCCACATCAACAACACTAGAAGCCCCAGAACCTCCGGACAACCCCGGGACCATTCTTGGCAAGGAACGCTCAGGATAAAAACCAAGACCCAGCTGCCCAAAGTTATTAAACCCCCAACAAAACAGCGCCCCATGAGGAGTAACTGCACAAACATGCGACAGAGATGTTTCGATATCAACCGCTTTCGAAAAGTCCGAAAGCCCTTCAAAACCATTAACGACTATCGGCGTTAGCGAAAAATCCTTCTCGGTTACAACACCTAATTGGTAATCCGTATTATCACCCCAACACCAAACCGCACCAGTAGAAGCTAGAGCACAGGTATGCTTATACCCAGAAGCAATTTCAACCGCAGAGTTTTTCACTCCATCAAAATCATAGACTGCTACCGCTGCTTCTGACCCAACGTCCGACCCATTACCCAACTGGCCATAATTCCCACTACCCCAGCACTTCACCGCCCCTGTAACCACAATTGCACAGCCGTGATTCAATCCCACAGAAACAGATACAGCTGTCGAATCATCTGCACTACCATCAAGCCCTTCAACTCCATATAGAGAGTCGCCCACAAAATCTTGCTGATCCCAAAAGCTCTGCATTGCCCAGCATCGCACTGCGCCATTATCGTCTATCGCACACCCCTCACCCGATGCAGCAGATAAAATTTCGCTGGATAAACGCAAAGAACGCTGTCCAACATTAAATGGCTGCGGAACAATTATATTCTTGGAAGAATATCCAGCACTATTGGTAACCTTAATCTCGTAATTACCTGGCTCTAGATCAGGCATAATTAGAGTCAACGAATTCTTTTCGACCGTGACAGGCTCGTATCTAATACCAGATATTTCTATCACTACATTATCTAAATTGAATCCAGATATTTTTAACTGCTGATTAAGTACTGGGACGTTTGGCCATAATGATAAAACTATTGGGTAATCATTACTCCACCGCCTCGGATCAACAGGATAAATATCTCCCGTATCTTCATAGCCATCATTGTCATCATCCGTGTCTTCGACATCTCCTATGCCATCATTGTCGGCATCCGAGGCTTCAGTGGCATCATAAGGAAAGATATCCAGATCATCTTCCACACCATCGTTATCATCATCAGGATCTGCAAAGTTCAACAAACCATCATTATCATTATCAACCTCCTGACTAGGGTTAGGCAGGGTAACCCCTAACTCCTCAGCACTTTTATAAAGATGCTCATAAACCTGTATCTCATTGCGCAAAAGGCTTCCAAATGGCCCATATTGTCGCAACATTGACTGAACAACTGCTTGAGATTGAAAATCTAACCGAGACAGGTCAAATCGAAGATTACTCAAATCAAAATCATTTAGGTCAGGAACCCCAATACGGTCACTTAGAGAAGTGTCATCGATGGTTTGAAGCAAACTAGCCAAATTCATTACGGACTGATTAACAGAGTCGGCTTGTAATAGATCAACAAGGCTAACGAATTGCTTAGCCGGAATAGCAGGAAAGGAGTAGTTACCCAAGCTAAATGAAACAGCTTCACCTTCTTTATACTGAAATCCACCAACAGAACTTGTTTTACCAGTATATGAGAGGGTGCTGTAGGGAACATTAGCTAAGCGCGCATCAAACAGTATACCCTGCTCTGGTAGCAGTTCAGCTGGCGGCTTATCTCCTCCACTACCCCCGCCCCCACCACCACAGGCAGTGACAAAAGCTAATAGGGAAATTACCACCAGGGATCTAACGACTACTTCTAATCTGTCCATGAAAGTTCAACTCATTCATATTATTTTTGAGCATTATGACAAGCCAAACCAATGAAGCCTAGTGTAAACATTGAAGGTATAGCATATCTGTCAGGTCAATACCTTATTGGCCCCGCTGCCGAACTACCTCAAATAAACCGCTATCACCGCCGAGTCTTTTAAACCTTTCACAACCAGGCACAGATAGCTAGCCACCGATACCAGCTCATCTCCACTCAATCAGAACCACACTAAAAAAGAGCTAGCCAAAAACCAATATCAGAGCTACTCTGTACATACAAACGTCAATACAGGGATGAGTATGCGTTTTGAATGGGATGAACTGAAAAATCGAGCCAACATTCGCAAGCATGGTATCGATTTCAGGGATGCATAGATATTTTCAACTACCCCATGCTAACGATGACGGATAGCCGTCAGGGTTACAATGAGGATCGCTGGATTGCGATAGGCTGGATTTATCACTTGACCAGTGTAGTGATATACACCGAACGAGCAGATGACGTAATCCGAATTATTTCTGCTCGAAAGGCTACAAAACAAGAGGTAAATCGTTATGAACAAATCATCAAAAACTGACTGGAAACGCCTCTCGACAATGAATGATAAAAACATTGATACCAGTGACATTGCCGAACTGGATGATGATTTTTTTCATAACGCCGAATTGAAAACCCCGTCGAAGCAACCAGTTACTCTGAGAATAGATGCAGACGTACTGACCTGGTTTAAAGCACAGGGCCAAGGTTATCAGACGCGGGGCCAATAAGGTATTGACCTGACAGATATGCTATACCTTCAATGTTTACACTAGGCTTCATT
>DRHD01000152.1 GCA_011049795.1 Porticoccus sp. | reverse complement strand
TTACATACGACCTGTGCGGAACACATGCCGCAGTCTCATCGCGCGATCAGTGAGTGGTCGCCAGAACGATTTCTGAGCTGGGCTGAAGACATTGGTGCAGAGACTCGAGCTGTCATTTCTCACCTGTTACAGGAGAAGCGGCACCAGGAACAAAGTTATCGCCGTATTCTGGCGCTGCTGAGCAATGCTAAAAAGTACGGCCGGAAACGCCTCAATAGCGCCTGTGCCAGAGCGTTATTGATTAACTCGCCAACCCGTAGCTCCGTGGAATCGATCCTCAAACAGGGGCTGGATCAAGTACCGATAGAGCCAGCGATAAACGCCGCACAGGAAGAGCTCAACCTGGATCATCATGAGAATGTACGCGGAGAAGATTATTACCACCACTAACGATCATCCCTAAAAACCAACCTAAAAGGATAAACTATGTTGAACAATCAAACCCTGCAATCACTGCGTCAGCTCAAACTGACGGGCATGGCCGATGGGCTGGAGCAACAGCTGAATCAACCCTCCACGCACAGCGAGTTAAGCTTCGAAGAGCGGCTGGCTCTGATGGTGGACCGAGAACAAACCCACCGCGACAACAACAAAATCACACGACTACTGAAAGCAGCCAAGCTCAAACTCCAGGCGAACCCACAGGACATCGACTACAGCCACCCGCGAGGGCTTAACAAAAGTCAGATTGCGGAACTGCTTAGCAGCCGCTGGATTCACCAACACCACAATGTGTTGATCACCGGCCCCACCGGCTGTGGCAAAACCTATCTGGGTTGCGTGCTCGCCACCCAGGCATGTCAGCACGGTCTCTCGGTACGCTACTTCAGAACCTCAAGACTACTTGAAGCGCTGAGTATTGCCCATGGCGACGGTCGCTTTGCCCGATTGATTCAGCAGCTGGCCAAAACGGATCTACTCGTACTCGATGACTGGGGCTTGGAAAAACTCACACTGACTCAGCGCAATGACATGCTTGAAATTATGGAAGACCGGCATGGTTCGCGCTCAACCTTAATCACCAGCCAGGTACCGATTAACCAATGGCATAAATCCATTGGCGATGCCACGCTGGCAGACGCCATCCTTGATCGATTACTGCACAACAGTCACAAGCTAAAACTGAAAGGAGAGTCGATGAGAAAAGCCATGAGTAAAATCGACGTGTTTGATCACCAAGAGTGCTAATATCCAGACTCAATCGTTACGAGGTGCAGGTGATCAAGTGCGCCAGAATGACTGATCAAGTTCACCGGAATACCCACATGTAACATAGTTCTCATTTTCGGTATCTTGATTTGATAGGTACGGGCTGAGCGGCCATTATGGTTGTAGCTTGGTACAAGAAATCACTCTGGAGTAACTATGATGCGTAATGGGGTAAAAATAGTGCCACTGGCTATTGCTGCGGCATTGACTGCTTGTGGCGGTGGAGGGAGCAGCAGCGGTAACAAGACCGGTGAATTGTCGTTGGGGATTACCGACGGCCCGGTAGAAAATGCGTCAGCGGTGGTGGTTGCCTTTAGCTCGGTTGAGCTGCATGGGGCGGAAAACCGAGTGATCGAATTTGATAACCCTCAAACGATCAATCTGCTGGACTACCAGGGCGAGGACCGGGTGTTGCTGCTGGACAATGAAATAATAGCTGCTGGCGCCTACCAGTGGATTCGCCTCGGGGTGGATGAATCAGCGTCCTATATTGAAGTGGACGGCATGCAGTACGGACTGGAAATTCCCAGTGGTGACGAGTCCGGTTTGAAGATGAACCGAGGCATCACCATCGGTGCGGGCAGCTCATCAGACTTTACCATCGACTTTGACCTGAGAAAGTCCGTCACCCAGGAAGGTACTGGAGATTACAAACTGCGACCAACCCTCCGGCTGGTTGATAATCTCGAAGTTAATACGATTAATGGCACAGTGGCTGAATCGCTGATTACCGACGTGAACTGCAACAACGGTGACAATAATGATACAGGCAATGCGGTCTACCTGTTTGAAGGGCTTGGTGCCACGGCCAAGGATATTCAGGGCAATGAGGACGACCCGCTGGTATCTGCGACCGTCAACTACAATAACCAGAGCGAACAGTATGAATTTGTACTGGGGTATGTGCCGCTGGGAGATTACACTGCCGCCTTTACCTGCGATGCGTCGCTGGATGTTAATGATGAAGACAACAGTGAAGTAGTAAGTTTCAGTGATGGTGTTAATGTTACTGTGGTGGCTGACAGCGAGGCTTCAATATCTATTCCATAACACACGTAATTAACTTTATATTTAAAAACTCCGGGAAGAAATAATGCGACTTTCAATATTGCTATTGATTTGTACCTTTGTCTTCAATGCGGCAGGCTGTCGCCTGTTACAGCTTAAGGGTGAAGTAGGTGGCGTAGAAGTGGAAGCAACAACTAAGGATGAGGCCGCGAAAAATAAGGAGGGTGATTTTTGCCCGCCAGGACAAGCTAAAAAGGGAAAATGTTAAACAGCATATGAAAAATTTATGCCCTCTAATTCCCCAACTTGCTGTAGAAAACAAGCTATAGGCAATCACTAGACATACTCTTTCTGTCTGAAAGTGGCCCGTTTGAGACTACAAGCCTCGACTAACCTAGAGTTTTTTTATGGTCTGCTTCCAGGCTGCCGTTTATTTCAAGCGTAATATAAAAGTGCTTTTGGCGGTTCGTGACCCAAAGCTGCCGTTGGTTTAGGGGTACAACAACGCAACATTGTGGGGGCTGAGCTTATTGGCCAGAGTCGGACTGATCTAGTTCAGCTTGAATGCGCTTGTAAATTTCTTCGCGATGTACCGACACCTCTTTGGGGGCTTCAATTCCTATGCGTACTTGATTACCCTTAACGCCAAGGACAGTCAGGGT
>DRHD01000151.1 GCA_011049795.1 Porticoccus sp. | reverse complement strand
GGCTACAAACGTTCACTATATTTCCTGAGTCCGCCACTACAGGGGTCGTGTTCACAGCCGCCTTCCAAGTTTGATCCAGAAAAATCAGGTCACACTGAATCGAGAACTCAGGAATGCCATCCTCGTCAGGGTTAGCGTGATCTGCATCGTAGCATACCGCCTCTTTGTCGATGTCCAGGCAGGTGAGAAAAACCTGCTTGGCATCCAGGTCGTCGAAACACGGGCAAACGCTCTTCTTGCCCTCGGCATGCACCGGAGCGGAGGAAACGACAACATAGCCGACCAGGATCAGGGGAACGTACAGCAGTAAGCCTGCTATAAAGGCCCTGGGTGAATGGGTAACTCTGGGTAATAATAGTTTCATTTTGCTAACCTCTCTCTTCATTAACGTGTGAACTGATTTTTCTGGATCAAACTTGGAAGGCGGCTGTGAACACGACCCCTGTAGTGGCGGACTCAGGAAATATAGTGAACGTTTGTAGCCAGGTACAGAATTACGAAAGATGGGACCCCATGTTTCCGATCGAGCCTGCCGAGGGGGCGGCGTGCCGACAGATCATCGAGGCTGAGATCAAGCAGAACATGCACCTGTGCTCCAATTTCGATGATGAGTGAGGGAGTGGTCGCGAATCGCAATAGCGAGCATCACCGCAAAGCAGCGGCACTGAGTCGCACAGCCAAGTTGTTGTAAGTTACTCGGCTTCAGGCGTAATGAGCGCTTGAAGCTGAATTCCTCGATCAACATTGTCACTCAGCCGCGCGGAAAATAACTGACGATAGGCGAGTTGTCGTGCTTGCTTATATATCTGGATTATTGGTTGATTACATCGCGTTGGCAAGTGGTTAAATAACAATCCCTCCGGCACCTTTATTTCCCTTTATTCCCTATCGAGCGACTGCTTTAATTTCGGTAACCGTAAATCCCATAGTAATGCAGCCGCCCGCAGCATAAATGCAGCCACCATTGAAACCAAAACGGCAGTCACCTCCTCGACATTAAAGACATCGCGTAAAAGATAGTAGCCACCACCGCCTAGCAGCGCTGCTGTTACATATATTTCTGGCTCTAGCAACACCAACTTATGCCCCAACAAAATATCGCGAACGATCGAGCCAAAAGTTGGAGTAATCATGCCCATCGTAATCGCCACAACCGGATCCACATCTAATGACATAGCCTTAGCCGTGCCCAATACACTAAATAACGCCAAACCAGCAGCATCCATCCACAGCAATGACTTACTGATAGAGGCCAATAAATGCGAGAAAAAGTAGGTGATGATTGCCGCCAAAATCGTGGTATAAAGATAGAAAGGGTCCTCTACCCAAAATACTTTCGGAACATTTAACAAGAGATCTCTCACCGTACCACCACCAATTCCGGTGACTGTAGCAAACAACACAAAACTTAAGATATCGAGCTTTTCCTCAGCCGCCGCCAAGGCGCCACTGATAGCAAAAACGGCTACACCGAGCATGCCGGAGATATAAATAATATTTTCAAAACTAATTAACATTGAATAATCTCTTTAATAGTAAGTCGATGATAGTCTAATACGCATAAACAAATTAAAGGGGACGGAGGGATTAAATTGTAATCAACTGCGGACTGAGTGTTTTTTAATCCCTCCGTCCCCTTTTTTTGCGAGCCTTGAGGACAAACAGGCTTCAATTGAGGTGGGTAAGCGTGCGGATCTTGTGGTGTTCAAAACCTGTTTGACATTCCTGCCTCAGAAATTTCAGAGTCAAATGTAATGATGACAGTTTTTGGTGGTCGAACGGTGTATCTTAATAATTAAAGGGGTCGTGCCCTTTAATCAAATTTTTTAGATTCTTTAATTTTCCTGGCAATGTTGCGCCGCCTGGTAAATGTTTTTCGGTCATAATCAGCTACTTTCAATTTTTTTCCAATGAGCTCAGGGTTTGGGAATAATAAAGGGTCGTTCCGGTAACTTTCACTGGTGAGCTTTAGTGCGCTGGTATTAGTTGTTGAAAATTTGATGTATTCGGCATTGAGGGCGGCTATATCCGGGCGATTAATATAATTCAAAAATGCCAACGCTGCAGCGCTTAGTGGTCGGGTTGCTGGGTTGCCAAAACAATCGACCCAGAGTGTGCCTCCTTCCTCAGGAATCACGTAAACCCAATCATCATTTCCGGTAAGTCTTTTTATTTCGAAAATATCACTCGAATAAGTTAATGTCATCGCCATTTTGCTTTCGGTGCCATTAAGTTCTGCGTAGATTGAGCCATGCTCATAGGCCAAGACATGAGTCGACTGCGCATTCAATAGCTTCACCGCTTTTTCAAGATAATGTTCACTTGTGGAATTAATGGGTTCACCTAGCGCCAATAGTGCCATGCTCACCGGTGTCGATTCGTCCATGCTAAATACAATGCGTCCACTCAATGCCGACTCCGGTTCAAAAAATTGTTTCCAGGATGTTATCTTGCGGGTAGCGATACTACTGCGGTAGGCAATACCCGTTGTTCCCCAGGAGTAAGCGATGCCATAGGATCCACAATAACTTAGCCAGCGGGAATCTATATGTTTTTTGTTATCGAAAGGAATGGAGGAGATATCATTAAGCTTACCCATTTTTTGCATAAAGTGAATATGGAGGGAACTCATCAATATCAAGTCAACATCTGCCCTTCCTTGCAGAAGTTTTCCGTTACGGACTGTGACATTTGGATAAGTAACAACATTGAGTACATGGCCGGTATCCTTGTAAAACTTATCACCGATAGTAGGGGCAATGTACTGAGCCCAAGTATAGAGGGTAACGGTATCGGCCTTCAGGGGCATATAGGGAATAAGGAGGACTAACAGTAGTATGGCTCTGATTAACATAAGCGGTATGGTCCATTACTAGGGCTCTTTTATAATTCTAATAATAGAATAAAAAGGGGCGGTGACAAATCAAACTTAATAATAAAAGGGCTATGGCACTTAGCCATGTCTATACACTGATAGTAGACCGCTATGGAGGAGGTGGTTCTGCTGGAGGTAAAGGTCGGCTTAGGGTTGAGGTTTCAATTGGTCGACGCAACACCTGCCATTCAGCAAAATTTATCTCAAACTTAAACCCAATGGCAGCTCATCACCTGGAAGCAGACCCAAAAAAGCCCCGAGGTTAGTCGAGGCTTGAGGGCGGTTGTGTGCTGCGGACATTTATTCACACGCCCAGGCGCCGCTGTCTTTGCTGCAATGATCTGGCGCACCGCGCACGTCCCAAGAGGAAACAATAGTCATTTTTTCCATGGCAGGTAGATAACGGGGGTGAGTGATGAAAGGTGACCGTCCATGTATGATTATATTATAAAGCATTGGCTCCGCATCATACCAAACAAACTCTGGGTGGATGTTTGCTTCAAGCTCATCATAAAGCTCGTCCATATAGCCAAAAGCCAAAAGAATAAACCAGCGTCCGCCTAAGCCACCTGACTCTAGTGTCTTATCGTAATCTAATATGAACTGCTTCCCCGTGACAGGGTCAATGGCGGCCCGTACGAAGGCTTCTGCTCCTTTGGGGTCTTGCCCCTGTAATTCCATGTTCATGGCATAAAATGAAATGGCTTTGTCTATGTCCCCCGCTTGTAGTCTGGAAACGAACAACTCGAAGGCCAGATAGGGTTCGCCCAAGTCAAGCCCACGTTGGGCCGCAGCCTCGGCCTCATCACTTCGGCCTAGAGCCCAAAGCGCTTGGGCGTGACTGAGTTGGGCAGAAGTAGATAAGGGATCATTTCTAACCATACGTTCCGCATAGGGGAGTGCTTCAGAAAAATACCCCATGGAGATGAGATCAGCGAAGAGGGCTTGCAGCAATAATGAATGATTCGGATTTTCTAGATAGGCTTTTTCCATGGCTTCAATTTCGCCGTGCCAAGAGGTCTCTTCTGGATCAGCGCTTAACGCCATGGCCTTGGCGCTGTCTCTTATACACATCTGACGCTGCCGACGATC
>DRHD01000150.1 GCA_011049795.1 Porticoccus sp. | reverse complement strand
GATTCAAATCCCTGAAATGTTAATGGGCAGGCATGGTGGCGGGGGACAGGTGAGAGCCACGGCCTTTCGCAAGGGACGGTTGCCATCCTCAGACATCGCCATCCTCCATTGCATCCTCGGCTGTACTCGCCCCTGTACTATCCCCTGAACTATCCCCTGAACTATCCGCTACTTGAGTATGCAAACCAACCTTCTCGAAGCCGCAGGCTTCAAGTCGAGCCAGCAGCGATTCCCGCTTACCCTCAAGCTCGAACAACACCTCATCCGTCGGTGCCTGTAACCAAAGGGTCAGTTCCTCCTCCTTCAAGGTGATCTTCATCTTAAGCAAACCTAGATTGTCCAGATCCAGAGCCAGCTCCGAACTCCAGGTATCATCATTCGCATTTTCGCCCTCTGTGGCCTCACCCTGTCCCCCGCCACCATGCCTGCCCATTAACATTTCAGGGATTTGAATCAACAGCGCCATAAATACGCCCGACCAAACTTCGCCCTCCCAATGTAATAATGGTGTCGATAGCAATTCAAGCTGATGACTCACTATCCCCTGAAGGTTTTCAATACCCCCACCAGCTCTACCAAACCCTCTTCCTGCACCACCGAGCCCTTTCAGGCTTGCCTCCTCACCATCAGCTTGCTGAGACTCAGACAGCTCTGTACTGGTTGGCGCAGACACTGGCGCACTGCGAGTAAGCCCAGACATTTGCCTCAACATACGCAATACGCCCGATTTATGATCAGTCTGAGGCGCCCCCTCCCCCTCCTCACTCGCATCCGTTAGACCCAGACCTCGACCCTGGAAAAAACGCATTTGCGGCTCTTTATCTAACTGCTGACGGGGTAGAGACCCTCGATACCAATGGGCCAGATGAGACTCATAAAATAGGCCGCTGTCGCGGATACTGGCCTGAAGTTTGCCGGATAATAGCAGGGGGGATAAATTAGGTGCGTTTGACAACAAGGGGTGAGGCTGATGTATGACGGATGATCGGGAATAGGTATTCGATAAAATAGTAGCAATGGTACGAGCAGTAGGACTGAGGTTCGTATCAACACTCAAATAGGGCGCCTGGGTAGGCGCCCCCCTGATGCCCTGAGATGCGGGCTGAAACCTGGACATGGCCCCAGCAAGGGCAAGCTCCAGTGACTTTGGCGTGGTATTAAGCCTTGAATCACTAAAAACCGTTCGCGGTGCACCGGCATCACTGGCCGGCTGAACTGGCTTGTTCAGTGCTCGGGAAAGAGGTGTATCCACCCGCTTACCCAGCACCTGGGGCAACAGGGTATCAAGCAGTGGCGTAATGCCACTCATAGGCCACTCTGATGTTCCATTTGCCTATAACCCATGGGCTCTGGCTGAGCCACCCCGTATGTACCCGTTAACTTATCACGACACTGAGCCGCCTTCATCAATTCACTGATTCTATCCCGCCTGGCAATCAGACATCGGCGGATTTCGGCACCGTTTTCCAGTATCTGCTTAAGCATTTTTGACTGCGGTTTAGCCTGTGGACTACCTGCGGAGTGCTGCTCACCCTGTACATTGAGGCGCTCTATCTCGTCTACATACTTGGCTTCTTCTTCGAGCAATGCCGTCCAATTCTCTTCACGCGCCCAAATTAACATTATTTTAGAATGCTTTAATAACTGATCGTACGTTGAACTATTCACAAGTCATTCCCTTATTGTTGAGAGCCGATATCTCGCCAAGCCGACCCAATATCCGACAACAAACCTGCTGCCTCATCCAGCTTCGCCATATCATTGTGCAAATTGGCTTCTAACAAGGTTTCGATTATATAACGATAAAGTGAACCCAAATTCTGTGAAATTTCACCACCGCGGTCATCATCGATGGCAGCAATTAACCCCTGATTAATAATGTCGATGACTTTGGAAATGGCCTTCCCTTTTTCAGGGAAGTTAGAAGACTCCATATGTAGTCTCGCCGTACGCATTGCTACATCAATGCCATCAAAAAGAAGAACGATTAACTGGTGTGGATTTGCCGACATAACACTACTCTCAATGCTGATGTTACTGTACGCTCTCGCGGCACCTGAATATGTCACCGCTCCATAATTAGCTCTCATTTTCATACAACCCCATACGCCTACTACTCCCTTACACTCAAAGACTTGATGGTTAAAACCACCCTCCTACCGAACCAATTACTTAATTTCACGCATCATTTCAAACTGCTGGGTCAGATAATTACTGGTAGAGTTCATGCGAGATATCAGAGCGTCCAACTGACCAAACTGTGTACGGTAGCGATCAACCGTCGCGTCGATCATCTCCTCTACCCGGTCATAGCGCTGATCAAATCGTTTAACACTCGCTTCCAGTGCATTGGTCCTATTCTCCAGCAAGCCATTAGCCTTCAGGATATTATCAAGCTTGTCGCCCAGGTTATCCGCAAGACCATCCTCAGAAAGACTTAAACCGGCGAAGAAATTTGACAGGGCGCCTCCCTGGTTTTCCACAATCTCCGCCAAGGCATCTTCATCGATCTCCAGAGAGCCATCCAACTGAAGGGTAATACCCACATCGGAGAGAGTACCAAGAGCGCCGTTACCAACACCTTCACTTAATACTGATCGTAGCTGCACCTGAACACTGCGCAGGGTTGACTCGCCCAGCAGGGTACCGGTTACGTCCGTATCCTGATCAAAGCTGGAGAGGCTTGACACGTTCTCCTGCAAGTTATTGTAGGCTTTCACAAACTTTTCAATAGTTTTAGTAATAGCGACTGTATCCCGATCCAGGGACAAACTGGCAGAGTCAACCTCTGTCAGCGTCAGAGTCACACCCTGGATGGCATCTTCAACCTTATTGGTTTGACTGACGATATCGATACCGTTAACGGTCAGCGTGGCGTTTTCCGCGGTAATTTCTGTGCCGGCATCCGCCGTCAGACTACCCGCCAAATCACCAAAATCAATGGAAGTAATTGCTCCGTCAGAGCCTGTTTCAGTGGAGGCAAGCACCAGTCGATAGGGGCTGGCCGTACCATCATTCACAATGGAAGCAGTAACGCCCAGTTCGCCAGCATTGATGGCATCACGAATGGACTCAAGGGAGCTGTCATCAGCACCAATATCAACCGTAGATACATCGCCATTTGCCAGGGAGAAGGTAATCGTTCCAGCACCCAGGTCAACCGTCTCATCCGCGATACCCGTCGTGGCAATACTGTAGGCCCTAGCCAACTGAGTCACATCAACCTGATAATTCCCTACCGGTGCATCAGTGTCTGCTTTTGCGGTAAAAGCCGTACCCCCAACATTGGCCTTAACGCCCTCAAAGGCATCAGCACCGCTGAGTTTTTCAGCCGCAGCCTGTAGCTGACTCAAAGCACTCTTTAACTGGCCATAGGCAGAAATTTTGTTATTTGCCTCACTTTTCTGCGCCACAATAGGTGCTAGCTTGCCTCGTTCGGCATTTTCCAGCTGATCCAGAAGACCGCTGAGGTCTAATCCAGATCCTACACCCAGCGTTGAAATTGTTGGCATTATGCTTCCTCTTAGACCCCAAACTTAAAACCCTTATATCGGGGTTCCTGTGATTGGGATTAAATATCACACTCCCTAAATTTATCGGCAATGGCACCGGCTTCTTTAGCCTGAAGGATAAAGATAGGATCAGAGATTTCAGTGGCCAAACTTATAGCTGGAGACAAGAAGGACGATTAGAGGACTATTAAAAGGGCTATAAAAGTGTATTAAAGGGCTATTAATATAATTTAAGAAGCTATTAAATAAGTTTTAGAGCGCTATTCGAGTGCCATAAAGCGATACAAATAACGCTATCCCAGAAAAAGCTAACCAGATGAACCGGGGGCATTCAGGTGCTCCACTCAAGTATCGGAAGGAATCACTATTTCTATGGGTTTACCGAGCGAGTCAAGCTCTGCACCCTCCAATAAAGCACCAAGGCCGTCCACCGTGGGCCACTCCGCTGTTTCGGTCAACCACACTTGCTCCGGTAAACCATTGCTGCCCAACGCTGTCACCCAGGCCAGCTCACCCTGCTCATAGCGCAGCAAGGTACCGATGGGCATCACCCCAAAATGACGCACATAGCGTTTCACCAGGTCCCCATCAAACTGGCTGTCATCCAGCAATAGATGATGACAAACAGCATCAACAGGCAAAGCGATGCGGTCCGCTCTATCTCTAGCCATGGCATCCGCCACATCAACTATGGCGGTGAGGCGGGCGAGTTCCGTCAGCCTTCCAACCTTTAACGCCTTGGGATAACCACTGCCATCCTGCCGCTCATTGGCCTGTCCAATAACCGCCCTTATGGTGCGGGAGGATAACCAGCTACAATCACCAAGCTGATCAACAAGCTGCTCCACATGTAACGTCAATTGTTGATACTGCTCGGGTGACAATACTTCTGCCTCCCTCAATTCAGCGGGGAGCAGACATTTACCGAGGTCATGCACCATCCCGCAAGCGGCTACCGCCTTGGCCTGCTCCCGTGAAACTTCTGGGCCGACATAAACATCGACCAACCGCACCGCGACGGCAAGGCAATGCCGTATCAGCAACGGCTGTTTAGGGATACAGTTCAGGGCAAACAATACCCCTTCTCTATCCTCGTTCATCATATCGAGCAACTTGTCCGCATGGCTCGAAAGCTGCGGTGAATCGATTGAACCTCCCGCCTTGAGACGCAACACCTGGCTATCAAGAAATTCTGCCAAACGCCCCAAATGCTTTGCCATGGGGGTTGGGTAGCGCTCCTGGTTTTTAGCCAACTTGTTTTGAGCCAGCTGGGCACTCGTTTTGTCCGCATACTGGAACAATACAGATGGGGCATAATTCGCGCTACCCTCTTTGCCCGCATGCCTGGCTCCCTCGCGTTCTATTTCACGGACAAAATAACTCAGCTTCTGATCCCGCTGAAGTGACGGCTCAATAAACTCAAACCCCACATGAATATTACGTTGGTCAAAATACAATTTATGGTGACGCAACACCCCTTCAATGGAAAAGCGGGTGCGGTTGGGAAAGCACAGCCGGAGCTCCAAAGGACGGTCATCAACATCGAGAACGGCCGCAGCCTGTAATGACAACTCCATCAAACAGCCGGTCAACGATAAATCTTTGAGGGTACCCACTAATAATTTGCCATCGCACATCACCGCGGCCTCACACTCAATGCCCAAACGAAGCTGTGCACGAAAGGCATTCCGCCGCTGAAGAACCTCAAAGGCATCCGGTGGCTGACAGCTAATTAGCAATCGATCCTCGCTCTTTTCCCATGAGGAAAGCTTTAGCACCGCACTTTTTAATCTCTCCCCCTGGTCGTAACCCACCAACCGGAAACCCATTCCATTTTTCAGGGTTTGAAAAACCTCGCGGACCGAAGTTATATCCACCAACAATAAATTATCAGCCTCATTAAAGGATGCAACGACCACGGGCTGGAGTTTTTTCTCAACATCATCGAGCACCAGAAAGGCACCGGGCAATTCCATCAGCACATCCACCAACCTGGTGACTTCAGTGGCTTCGTTTACCCGAATCAGCTGATCGGTACTCTGTGACATCGAACCTCTCACTTAGAAAAGTAACGTTTTAAACGACTTTTTAAAACAACGTTATTTAAAAAAACTTTCTTAAAATGACTGCCTTAAAATGACTGCCTTAAAATGATTTTTTTAAAACAATCGGTTAAAAAAACTTACTTAATACACAGCCTAAACAACGCTCTATTTATAACAACCTACTTATAACAACCTGAATGACTTCAACTATGGTTGCTACGAAGCAGCTTCAAAAAACCGAGCAGCCTCAGGTAAGCCCAGCAATACGTTCAAGCCACTCTCTCAAAAATACACCGCTTAACGGTTGTTTATATAAAGGCCGAACGCGTTTTTTAAAAGGTGGAATCTTTCTTCATCGGCGAATAAATAACAAACTTTAGAAAAAACCAACATGGAGATAAAAATAGATTAAATCAGCCTTTTTTAGCATTAAATTCCTAAAGCTGCTGATTTTGCTGCCGACATAGTGTTTGTAACAGCCAAACTACAAGGTTGCCGCAGGGCCAACAGCGCAGTCCGCTACCGGCACCTGATTACAGAAATTTAATTAGGAAGGATACGACTATGTCAGTTATCAATACAAACATCACGGCCATGATTGGCCAACAAAACCTGAGTCGCTCTGCGAGCGCCCTATCAACCGCCATGGAACGCCTATCTTCTGGCCTCCGTATTAACAGCGCAAAGGATGATGCTGCTGGCTTAGCCATTGCCAACCGTATGTCAACACAGATCTCCGGTTTAATGCAGGCCCAGCGTAATGCCAATGATGGTATCTCCATCTCACAAACGGCTGAGGGTGCCCTCAACCAGGTGAATGAGAACCTGCAACGGATTCGTGAACTGACGGTACAGGCCGCCAACGACACCAATTCAGACACAGACTTGAGCACCATCCAAAACGAGATTACCCAGCGTCTTGAGGAGATCGACCGTATCTCTACAGAGACCAGCTTTAACGGTTTGCAAGTATTGGCCTCTGACCAAGGCTTTAAAATTCAAGTGGGTGCCAACGATGGCCAAACCATTACTATGGAACTGAAAGAAATGTCCGTAGCCAAGCTGGGCTTGAACAGCTTTGATGTTAGCAAAACATTCCTTGCCACCGATCTGGCAGCGACAGAAAGCACCGAAACCATACCGGCCAGCCTGAACATATCAGCAGCCAGCTTTAATGATACGGCCGTAGCAGCGACATATGATATCTACGTAGAAGATGCCAATCCCTCGAATATCATTG
>DRHD01000149.1 GCA_011049795.1 Porticoccus sp. | reverse complement strand
TTCTAGGACTCAGGCAAGCAATAGAGCCTACTCTTCTCAGACAGCCCGGAGTCACGGGCGTTGGAAACGTCGGCAACGTGCTTCGAATCTATGTCGAGGGCACTAACACGAACATACCATCTTCGATTGATGGTTTCCCTGTCGAGGTGTTCAAAACAGGACCCATAATGGCGCTTGTTCACGAAATCGATTATTCAACAACTGATCATTATCATATGCCTTACGACGAGGATGTTTCACTGATGGGCACGCCGTGGATCGTGCCCCAGAAATCTGTCGAGGCTCTCAGAACCAGCGTCGTTAGACCTGTTCCGGGTGGAGTCTCTATCGGGCACCCAACAATCACAGCAGGTACGCACGGTGTTTCTCTTAGATTCCTCGGAATCAACGCGGGACTGAGCAATAATCACGTTCTGGCGGCTGGCTCTACTTTCCAAACCCCGAGGGCTAATATCGGTGACCCAATTTATCAGCCGGGACCCCACGATGGGGGGAAAGAGGTTGATCAGGTGGGGACACTGGCTTGGTATAATCCGATTGATCTGCAAGGCTCGAACCTTATCGACGCGGCTCTTTGGGAGCCTACTACTCCTGATCTGATGTCTGAAGAGGTGCTCGACATCGGGGTTCCTTCAGGAATCGGGACAGTGAGTGTGGGCGACGTCGTTCAGAAATCAGGGAGAACGACTGGGTATAAATCAGCCGAGGTAATCGATGTAAACGCCACCATAAGCGTCAATTATGGGGACTTTAAAGCTGACTTCCATAACCAAATAATCACAGATATTATGGGGGGTCCCGGCGACAGCGGATCAGCCCTCTTCGATATGGCGGGACCCAACCTCGTAGGACTCCTCTTTGCAGGTAGCAATTATGTTACCGTTCACAACCATATCGGAAACGTGCTCAACGCGATAGGTCCTATAGTGAATGGGGGTGGTGCTGGTGGTGGTGCCGTACAGATTACGGCCGGGGCGGTTCTAAGTACCCTACTGTTATCGTTCGGTCTTGGTTGAGATATGCTTTTTAACTCTCCCTTATTTGTTTTTAGTGTAGTAGGCGATAACAATGGTAATCTATAATCGATCAGAGGCGACAGCCACAATCCACGTTGTAACCCCAGAAGTTGATACCAACCTCACTATATCCGCGCCATTAAATGTTGTTGCGGGTGAAAACTTCATAATTGAAGGAGTATTGACGAGAGCCGATACCAGTGTAGCGCTTTCAGGGGAGACCATTGCTCTTTCCTATATTGATGTGAATCTTAACAAGGTCTCACTAGGAACCACTACTACGGGAACTATCGAGGGAGCAGTCAAATATCAAAAGACTGTCAACATCTTAGTTCCCAACCCCGATGACGAAGATTATACGCTTATGGCAGAGTTCGAGGGTTCAGAAAGGGCAGGATTAACTCTAAGACCTACATCAAGCATCGGAAACATAAACATCGGAGCCAACTTGAATGTCCCCGTGATTCTCGCTGGAGTAACGGCGCTGTCCGTGTTCCTGATGATGTTCGGTCTCTACAAGTGAGTTAAAGTGGTGCAATCACAGGCGGTCTTTGGGTCTTCAGGAGCAAGCGCACAGGTGAGCGTAGAAGGACAAGACTATGCCGTGCCTATCATTATTGGCTTAGGGATTCTTGGAGTAGTCATAGCGGCTATTGTTCTCAAAAAGTGATTTAAATGGTGGAAGTTCGGTTTGCTTGTATCCCCAGCTTAGGAGGAGTAGCGTGTACTATAGATGGTATCACAAAGATTTCCAATGAGATTGGAATTGCTAGTTTCTTTGATATCTCTAAAGGTAAGCATACTTATTCTGTTAAATCTCCCTCTGGTTGGGTATTCAAAAATGGAAACGATCCATTTAACCGACCTCTTTTCAGGTCTGGAACGACGACTATTGAGGATTCATATCCAGAGAATCAGCCGTGGTTAATGGCTATGACTTTTGAAGAAGGAACTGAACCTCCTCAACCTCCAGTCCCGTCCGAGAAATTGATACAAAAAATAGTTACGGTTAGTCTCTTGGGTGGTCTTATCGTCTGGTTCTCGTTTAGGGCTTAATCACTTTACGACTCTGAAGGGATTAGTTGGAAGGTACTTGTTGACTACTCGGTATTGCATTTTTCTGAGTTCACAGAACCAGTCTTTTGGGTCGCTGGCTATTTCGTCGGTATTCAATACACTGCAAACAGGGCATGGGTAGCACTTGAGTTCACAGTTATCGCATTTTTCAGGTAGCTTATTGAGCTTCCTTCGGAGCCGTTTCTCTTTCTCCTTATCCACCCCATCCCACACAGAACCCATAACAAACTCTTCACCGAGCATAACCGCATCGTCACAAGGATAAATCATACCGTCGGGTCCTACGGCGATCCCCATGGCGTTGATTCCGCAGTGTGGGACGTATAGGTTGCTTTGTTGCTCTCGCCATGTGTTTTGGTACATTTGGACATCTGTGAGAGTGAAATCTGGTAGGTTGTGGAAGTCTTTGATTACTCGGTGGTATTCATGTTCAAGGGCAGGAATGTCTTCTAGTTCGTAGCTTGCTCCATATGGTCGGAAAAAGTTAAGGAAACAGCGTTCGAATCCAGCTTTGTATATTTCCTCAACGTCGGCATAGAGGTTCTCGTGGCTGGCTACTGTTTTGAGGATTTGTCCGCCATTCTTTGAGATGAGTGTTTTCCAGTCGTCTATTACCGTCATTAACTGTGAATAACTGTTTTGTCTGCCACTGTTTTGGCTTTCCTCGGTTCCATCCCAGCTTAACCCCACTGAGACGCTGTGATTTAGAAGCCAGTCAAATAAATCGGGCGTAAGATTAAGTCCGTTAGTTGTGATTGTAAATTGTCTAGGTCGAGCGTGGCCAAGTAGATATTTTACCCCGGCAGGGTTCTCTAATGGCTCGCCGCCCCACATCTTCAATTTCGGTACGTTCCTGCCTTTTAGCCAGACACACATTTGCTTCATTACCTCCATGGGCATATTGTAGCCGAGGCGTTTCCATGCGTAACAGTATGGGCATTTGAGGCTACATTTTCCGGCTATGTAGGCGGTTACCATTGGTTATGGGTATGGGTTAGAAGATATAATATTGTGTACATCCACCCGTACAGCCCACAGTACACCCGCCCGTACAGCCTCCGATACAGCCAGAGGTACACCCGCCCGTACAGCCTCCTGTGCAGTCGCCTTCGACGCAGGAAGCGGTGCAGAACTCGACGCACGCGGCGGTGCAGCCACGCTACTCGAAACCCGCAACACAGACAACGCAGGTCAAGCCACCTTTTCTCTTCAGATGCTCGAAACAGGTACCCACACTCTGGACTTTATCTACTCAGGTGGAGACTGCGCGGGTGGATGCACGGTATCCTGTATTGCGGCTTGTACCGATCAATGCACGGGAGGTTGTACGGGTGGCTGTACTTCAGGATGTACTTCTGGGTGTACCGACTCATGTATCGAAGACTGTACCAGTGGTTGCACTTCAGGCTGTATTGAAGATTGCACCAGCGCCTGTACTGATGCGTGTATCGGATGCACCGAGTCTTGCACAAGTGGCTGTGTCGCGTCCTGCATCGGAGGCTGCACTGGCGGCTGTACTGATGCGTGTATCGGTGGATGCACGACCACTTGCATTGGTGGCTGTACTGGAAGTGGGTTATAAGCGTGTGTGCTGCACTTACGCACCAGTTGTCCGGTGCTTCGCAGAACCACGTATTTTAAATATTATATAAACGTAGATAGTCTCAGTGG
>DRHD01000148.1 GCA_011049795.1 Porticoccus sp. | reverse complement strand
GGCATTGACCATGCAACTATAATCCTGTGATTTATTTCGCTTGCTGATTAACGCAGCACGTAATTAAGCTTATACCTATCATGGTTAATTTGGGCGACGAAATCATTAATGTAGACCAAAGACTCAAGCTATAAAGCCGCGCTGCAGTTTAAATATTGTTGCCGAATAAAAACCCTCCCTAATTACTTAGGGAGGTTATCCGAGACCGGTTAATACGAGGACGACAGGAAGTGCCCTCGGAGACACCTAGAATGACGGCAGTACAGCGAATAGCTAGTCAGTAGCAACCAAATCAACCTATCAGTTAACTAAGTTAAACATTATGCCTCAAACACCAATGAACACAAGATATTTATGTAATTTAATTACATGCCTTGCAATAAACTCACTCAGTCTTATGTTGCCAGCAGTTATAGCCTCACCCGAAGGGTACTTATTTAAACTTTTTGGCATGACTATTTTTCCTGACCTCCGCTCTTGCTTCTGACCCGAGTTTCAACAAATATCCTTGAGTGATAGGGATCAGTCGAAGGCAGCATCATTAAACAAATGAAAAAACGCGTGACATCATCGATATCACGCACTAAAAACATACAAGGCGGTCAATGCCAGTACACTCAACACCTTAAGCGCTCATTAGCAGGATCCCAGGCAGGCTCGTTCAAAACTATTGCCTGACAGGTTATACCTAATATCTCGACGTTTAGAACACTACCGGCAGCCGAGAAAGCGGCATCGACATAAGCAAATGCCAAACTTTGCTCTAATGTGTGTCCGTACGCCCCCGATGTGGCTACGCCAATAACGTTGTTGTCTGGCGAAAATACAGCTTCTCCACCATAGATATCTGCATCAATAGCGTCAATCTTCAAATAGACACATTTAACATCGGCCCCTTGTTGCTGCCGATTCAACAAGGCTTTTTTGCCGATAAACTCACCTTTATCAAACTTATAAAAACGCGCCATATCAGCTTCTATCATGGTTATTTCATTGGTTAATTCCGATCCAAACGCTTTATAGGCTTTTTCCATGCGCATGGAATTAACCGCATACAGCCCAAAATCAGCAATACCAAAGGGGCTTCCCGCTTCAAAGATAGCCTCATAGAGATCAGCCAATTGATCCATCGGGCAATGTAACTCCCAACCGAGCTCACCCACATAATTTAATCTTAGCGCCCTTAATGAAATACCGGCCACGGTGATTTCTTGGCCGGTCAACCACCGAAAAGCGCCATTACTGATATCACTATCAGTGAGCGGCGCGAGAACATCTCTTGATTTGGGGCCGGCAACCAGAACAATCCCGTAGTCATCACTCACATTGCAAAGGGTAATATCTTCATTAGCTTTACGCTGGTTGAGAAGATCCCAGTCTCTGCTTTCACAAGCCGCGCCGGATAATAAATAGAATTTATCTGCAGACAAACGAGTGATAGTAAATTCTGTTTCAAAAACCCCATTTTCGTTTAAGGCATGGGAGAGAACTATGCCATTCTCTTTAGGCAACTTATTGGCGGTTATTCGATTGATAAAATCCGCAGCATCAGGCCCTGACACCTCAAATTTTGAAAAACTGGATAAATCCATCACTCCCACACGTTCTCGCACAGCTTTACATTCATTAGCCACATGCTTAAAACTATTTGAACGTTTATAACCTACAGTCTCCTCTTCTCCCTGCGGCGAAAACCATTTTGGTCTTTCCCAACCAAAAGCCTGTGTATAAACGCAATTTTTATTTTTTAATTTCTCATATAATGGCGTGGTTCGTATCAATCTAGCGGTGTCCAACTCCTCTCCGGGCGCAGAAAACGCGTACATGCGATTATAATCCTCAAAGGATTTTTCCCTGACATAGCTTTCATTACACCAACTGCCAAATCGGCGCGGATCAAATTCAGCCATATTAATTTCTGCTTCACCATGAACCATCCATTGCGCCAGGTATTTACCCGCACCAGCGCCTTGCGCTATGCCGATAGCTGAGCCGTTGCACATCCAATAATTTTTCAGCCCTGGCGCAGGCCCCAATAAAGGGTTTGCATCGGGTGTATGCGGTATCGCACCATGCACAATGCGCTTAAAACCGGAGTCTGCCCAAATAGGCATTCGTTCTAACACTTTCTCTAAATGCGTCAACGACTTATCAAAACTGCCCTCAAACAATTCACTCTCAGACTCCCATTCAGGATATCCCTTTGGCGCCCATGCCTCCTCAGCCCAACGTGGATCAGTTTCATAAATTCCAATCAATGCTGCTTTTTGCTCTTGACGGTAATAAGCCGATGCTGATGGATCTCGAATCACCGGTAGTTCATTATCACTTTGCAGAAATTCTTTTACCGGCTCTGTTACAAAATATTGATGCAACATATTGGTTATCGGCACATCAGCCCCAACCCACTGAGCAACTTGACGCGCATAGCAACCCGCTGCATTTACGACATGTTCGCAGGTCACAGTTCCCTTCTCTGTAACAACCTGCCATTCGCCACCCGCTAATTGATTAATATCCAAAACACGGTTGTGTCGGACGATTGTGGCGCCTTTTTGTTTTGCACCCGCTGCCATAGCAGTGGCTATACCCGCTGGATCAACATGGCCATCAGAGCTTGTATAGGCACCGGCTTTAACACCGTCAAGAGCAAAAAGCAGCATTGATTGGAATTTATG
>DRHD01000147.1 GCA_011049795.1 Porticoccus sp. | reverse complement strand
CCAATAAACCCTACGCCAGCAAACTATTAGGCATAGAACCTCCGCCGCGGGAGATCTGCACTTCTATATTCGCGTTAAGATTAGCAATACCTTCGGACAAAGCATTAATCTGACCAGTTATCGAATTCAGCTGATCATTAACCGCCAAATTTTGCTGGTTGATACGATCATAAATAGTGTGGAAACGCTCAACCAGGCCATCGGCACTACTGAGTACCAACCCCCTCGCGGGCATCGAGGTAGGATCTTGCGCACCGGTCTCTATAGCGCTATAAAATGTATCAATCCCCGGGCTTAAACCACTTAAGTCACTCGCTAAAAGACTATCAATTTGTTCAATATTGCTAACAAATAATTCCAGGTTGTTAAACGCAGCGGTATCTAAATTAATCTGGTTGGTAAGATATTGATCAACCACGCGGGTAATATCTGAAACAATGGCACCATTACCAATAAACCCTACGCCAGCAAACTGTTCGGGGGCCGTAGCCAGTTCGGCCCGCTGCCGACTATAGGCTGGGTTATTAGCATTAGCTATATTATTACCGGTGACGCCCAACATAGTCTTGCTGATATTTAAGCCACTAACACCAACACTTAATAAGCCCATTTAACTCACCTAACCTTTTATCATCGTGTTTTTTACTGCGGCAATAGAATTTTTCATGTCTTTTCCATGCATGATGGCTAACACTTTATCCGCATAATTCGGATCGGTGGCATAACCCGCTGCTTTCAAAGCGCGGATGTAAGACTCTGAATCCCCGGCAGCTAGCGCTTGTTCATAACGCGGGCTGTTACTGATAAACTCTACATAATCGTCAAAACTGTGTTGCGGTGAGTCATAGGCTCTAAAGGCGGCATATTCTTTAACCGGTACGCCCTGACGAACTTCTAACGTCGGAATCGTCACCGTACTACCCTGCCAACGCTTGTCCGCTTTTATATTGAATAAATTAAAACTACTCTTGTCACCCATACTGGATATTTTTTTACCCCAGCCAGTTTCCAATGCGGCCTGTGCAATTAGCGCTTCTGGTTTGACGCCGAGTTTATTGGCCGCTTGTTCCGCCATACGATAGAGCTGTTGCACAAAAGAATCCGTACTGCCATCAAATTCCAGCTTACTGGATTGATTCGACAACTCATGTTGAAGTTCTGTCGCTTTAAGCTTGGCAGATCCAGCCCCCGGGATTGGCCCGCTGTAATTGTTTCTACTATTCAGATAATCACCAATATCAGTCGCTTTGGTTTTACTTTCTTCAACGCCAAAGCGCTGCCGCAATTGACGCACCATGACATCAGCAATACCTAAGCCTCGACCCTTGGATATCGACAGTGATAATTGGTCATCATACATATCCTGATACAGATCCCCTTCACTGCTGGATAAAAAATTACCCTCGGCAAAGACTTCATTAGCCGAACGCATACTTTTCATCATCATTTGAACCATCATCGATTCAAATTGTTTGGCAATTTCCCCTAGCGCCTGGCCCTGATCTTTTTTGCCTAAGCGGGTAATCGCATTCAGGCCAGCCAAGTCCGTATAGGAATCAGATGCAGTAGTTGTAGTCGCGAAAGTTGAATTCATCACTTTACATTCACCCTTTAAATGACGATCAGCTCGGCCTCTAAAGCACCGGCTTGTTTCAGCGCTTCCAGTATCGCCATCAAATCACCGGGGGCAGCACCCACCTGATTAATCGCCCTAACCAAATCATTGAGTGAAGTGGTTGCTTCAAAGACAAACATTCGATTAGCCTCTTGAGAAATACTGACATCAGTTTGTGGCACCACCACCGTTCTGCCTCCCGAAAAGGCATTCGGCTGGCTCGCCTGTGAGGTATTGGTAATCGTCACCGTCAGACTGCCATGGGTAACAGCACTGGCACGAACCTTGACATGCTCGCCCACCACAATGGTGCCCGTTCGTGAATTGATAACGATTCTTGCTGGCGCCTTCCCGGGATTGATTTCAATATTTTCCAATAGCGACATAAAGGACACTCGTTGATTAGCATCTCTAGGGGCGGTTACATGAATCGAGGTGGCATCAGATGCGCGGGCAACATCAGGCCCCAATAATTCGTTAATGCTTTCAGCGACACGGCGTGCAGTGGTAAAGTCAGAGCGGTACAAGTTAAAGGTTAGGTGACTTCCTTCTGAAAAGCTGTTGGCGATCATGCGCTCCACAATAGCCCCATTGGGAATACGACCAGCACTGGGAATATTCACCGTGATACTGGAGCCATCTCTACCTTCCGCACCAAAACCACCAACGACTAACTCGCCCTGAGCGATGGCATAGACCTGACCATCAGCACCTTTGAGTGGTGATAACAATAAACTACCACCACGTAAACTTTTTGAATTACCAATGGAGGAAACAGTGACATCAATTTTTTGCCCAGGCTTGGCAAAAGGCGGCAAGGTCGCATGAATGGTCACGGCAGCTACATTTTTTAACTGGAAAGACTTCCCCTCAGGAATAGAGACACCTAACTGCTGCAACATAGAGCGAAATGACTGCGTGGTAAAGGGGGTTTGTGTGGTCTGGTCACCCGTGCCATCCAAACCCACGACTAAACCATAGCCGATTAACGGGTTGTCACGCACGCCAGCAATATCTGCAATATCTTTCAGGCGCTCGGCATGCAAAGGAATAATCGTCGTCCACAGCACTAACAAAAGTATTAACACTTTTGCGACAGGACTTTTGCTTTTACCAAAATCGGACAACAACATATTCACACCTGTACCATTTATTGCTTGTTTGCTTACGAATTTTCTAACCGTTAAAACGGCCAATACTCGCTATTAAAGAACCGTGATCCCCAACCCTGTTTATTAGCATCCGCCAAATCGCCGGTACCACTGTAGGTAATTCGCGCATCCGCCAGACGGGTTGAAAGAATGGTATTATCTGGCTGTATATCCTCAGGCCGGATCAAACCACGGATTCGAATATATTCTTCGCCGCGATTTAATGTCATCCACTTCTCGCCGCGAACCACCATTAATCCGTTAGGCAATATTTCAGAGACAGTCACCGCGATACTACCGCTCAAACTATTGCTCTGGTCACTACCCGCCTCGCCTTTTAATTCACGGTCCTGGGTGACACTCGTTGCCATGTTATATTCGCCCATACTGGGAATCACGCCCATCACCGTACCAGCATCCATAGTCACCGAGTTTTCTTTCTTGATTTCGGTGTCAGCCGTTTTGCTAGCCTGGGTTCTCTCACTCAATATCACTGAAATGATATCGCCCACTCTGCTTGCCCGCCGGTCTTCAAATAGGGCTATCGAAAAATTGGGACGATATATACCACCTCGATTGGGCTGTGGAATTTCTGTCGCAGCAGGAATCACCGGGGCATACTCAGGGTCATCCGGTAAAGGCGTTGGACCAACGGTGCACGCCTGCAGGGCGAACACTCCGCTTAGCAACAATATTTTGTGAATACTAGAAAACATACCAAGCACCCAATCCTTATAAATTTTGCGAAATGTATTGCAGCATTTGGTCAGCGGTTGAAATGACTTTTGAATTCATTTCATAGGTTCGCTGGGTGGTAATCATACTGACCAGCTCCTCGACCACATCGACATTGGAATTTTCCAGCGCGCCTTGCTCAAGATGACCCAAACCACTATTACCAGGATTACCGGTATTCGGTGTACCACTGGCTGCCGTCTCAATAAATAAATTAGATCCAATCGCCTGCAAACCGGTAGGGTTAACAAAGCTACTCACCGTTATCGTTCCCAGCGTTGACGGCTCTGGCTGACCAGCGATAGTCGCCTCAACGATACCGTCAGAACTGATTGAGATATTTTGCGCATCGTCTGGCACGGTAATACTCGGCTGCAATTCCAAACCCCGTGCCGTGACAATGGCGCCATCGGCATTAATCTGAAATTGACCATTGCGGGTATAAGCCTGACTGCCATCCGGCATTAATATTTCGAAAAAACCACGCCCTACTATCGCCATATCCAATGGTTTATCCGTTATCTGCATACTGCCCGCAGAAAACTCTTTTTGCGTACCAATCACTCGAACACCGGTACCGACCTGTAAACCAGAAGGCAGTTGCGTATTCTGCGATGACTGCGCACCAGGCTGACGACGAATTTGGTAGAGCAAATCTTCAAATACCACACTGTCGCGCTTATAGCCTACCGTCGCGGCATTGGCCAAGTTATTGGAGATAGTCGCCAAGCGCGTATCTTGAGCACTTAACCCGGTTTTACTGATCCATAATGCCTGACTCATATGTCACCTCTGTTGCTATTTTTTCTAACTAATCTGTGTCGTTAAGAACGATATTGTTTACTGCGCTCGTAATACCTGTGCTAACGCAGTAGAATTTTCTTCGATCATTTTCATCATCTTGACATTGACTTCAAACTGCCTGGCCAACGCCATAATGTTAGTGAGTTCATCCACCGCATTGACATTACTGGTTTCAAGAAAACCTGACTGTAAACGCAAGCTAGCGTCCGGCACTTGCTCTTGACCATCCCGGCGCCGCACCAAACCATCAACACCTTTTTTCAGGTCGGCGTAGTCAGGCTTT
>DRHD01000146.1 GCA_011049795.1 Porticoccus sp. | reverse complement strand
GGCTTCAACCAAACAGGTTCTTCCATGCCGGAGATCACGCCGGGAGGGCTACCAGTAGTAATGATGTCACCAGGCTCCAGCGTCATTTCTGACCACCAGGAAACTAATTGCGCCACGTTGTAATGGGTTTGTGACATATTGGCATCCTGACGAACTTCACCGTTTAAGCGCAGTTTCATATCCAGATCGTTAACATCACCAATTTCATCTTTTGTCACCAGCCAAGGGCCGAACGGACAAGAACCGTCAAAGCTCTTACCCATCAGGATCACTTTGTTCGCGTGCTCGCGGGCTTGAATATCACGGGCAGAAATATCATTAAAAATGGTCAGGCCGGCCACATAATCCATTGCCTCTTCAGGTGTTACACACTTGGCGGTTTTACCGATAACGATGCCGACTTCAATTTCAAAATCTAACTGTTTAGTAAAGCGGGGAATCTTGATTCCTTCACCGGAAGCAACAATACAGGAAGGCGCTTCAAGGAAACCGGTGGGGTGTTCAAAGTGGAAATCAGCCCAACCGTGGTCTTGCCACTCGGGCGCCTGCCAGCCAGCCAATTCATCGAGGTGGGCATCGAAGTTACAGGAGGTGTGAATAATTTTACCTGGGCGAGGCACAGGCGATAACAGTTGAATCTGATCTTCGGTATAAGCACACATTTTGTTGTCGGCTCTGGCCACAGCGGAGTACGCTTTATCCATTGCCGCTGCGCCCGCGGCCAGAAATTCATTCATATTCCGGGGCAGTGCGCCATCGGTCAATGCAACCAGGTCGAGATAACGATCACCAGTAAAAGCACCAATCGTTTGTGCCCCGCTTTCTTTGATTATAAAACTGACTAATTTCATCGGCTGTTTGTTCCTTGCTACTTCGGCAAAAATTCGGTTAACAGCAAGCCCATAACAAAACGTTATTGGCTGCCAACGGTAAAAACTTTCAGGATTCGATACTAAACTTGAGGGGAAATACTGTCTTGCTTGGGAGGGTGTTAAAGATTGACTCTTAGCGACGGTACAACCAGCTCGCTAAAATCTTAGTCACCACCGGCATCACCAGATGGGTCATCAACACTACCTGCACCACCACCACTACAACGGTCTGTATCAGCGGTGGAAAGTCACCCATCCATAGCGTCACTAATGGCCGCAGTGCCAACATCAAACTGAGAATGACGGCAATCAGTACCAACGTCATTTTATAACGCCGAGGTCTTGCTACGGGCGGAGCATCAAACAAGCCTTCCAGCCCCGTTACACTGGCACGGCGCACGCCTCCCTCAACCAGGGCATCGGATCGATCCAGCAAACGTTGACGGATATCCGAGGCCTGCCAATTAGCCAGACTCTCCACCGACTCAAACTGCAAAACCGTCATAAACTCGTTTTCGCCGACCGAGGTGGACAGGTGCGTCACTGTCAAAAACCCAGGAAATTGACCAACCTCAGCCTCAATTTCGTCCTCCAACAGCCAAAACGAATTTTCAAAACCCGGTGTGATTTTGCGGACCATCAGTACGGAAACCGTGTCACCAGAAACAACCTGGGCCTGCCTGTGTGTCAGGGGGTTTTGTGCCTTATCGGCTAGGGGGACGGTCATATCTATTCCAGCAATTCGCAAGCTATTAGTGGCACCCAATCGACGAGCTGCTCCTGAACAGAAGACGCTCGATCGAGTGGATGCAAATTTGCCAGCAATCAGACCAAAACACCTGGCTAAATACTATCCAACTCTGGCAAAAACCTCGGCCCAAAATGGATATTATGAGCAGGCCTGGCCGGATACTATGTTTGCCATCACGCAGCAACTTGGGCGCAAGCTTTATGATGACTAACACCGCGATGGCCGCTGTTATGCCGTATTCACCGTTTGACGATATTAAAGACTCTGTTCGCCAATCCATCGTACTAGTGGACGCTCAACAAAATAGTAACGACATTAGTCACTTCGAGGTCAAGCAACTGCCACTTGCCGAGTTGCGGATCTATGATATTTCTATCGCCGCCATCACCATTCATCGACGTGAGCAAGATATTCAGGAAGACGAGGTGGACGATTTCTTTTTGAGTATGCTGATCGACGGCGAAGCCATTATTCAACAAGGCGACAACAGTTTTACCATGAAGCCGGGAGACCTAGCGGTGAACGCCAATGGCCACCCCTACTCCATCCAGTACACCAAGCCCAGTCGCCGCCTGCTACTACAAATACCCAAGCAGATTTTTTACGACCGCATACTCGGTCGTCAGGAGCGGGAAATTAAGGCCCTTTCTCTCGGTAATACCGGCTTAGCCGCCATCGTCACCAATATGTTCAAGTCGCTAAGCCTGGAAGCTGAAATGCTGGCGGTAACCGATCAGTACACTCTGGCGGAGAGCTTTCTTGAACTGGTCGGCGCAGTGATTCGCGCCGCGGCCACGGTGGAAAAACCCTGTACTAACAGCAGCCAGGCCGCACTGTTACGCCGTATCCTGGCCTATATGGATCAACATTACTCCGACTATGCGCTAACCCCGGAAAAAGTGGCCTCTGCCAACGGCATCTCCATGCGCTACCTGCACCGTATTTTTCAGCAGTCCGGCATGGCGGTCAGTAAATGGATCTGGGAGCGCCGCCTCAAAGCAACCCGCGAAGATCTGCTGGACCCGGCCAAGGAAAAGATGCGCGTTAGTGAAATCGCCTTTGCCAGGGGGTTTAATGATCCAGCTCATTTCAGCCGCTCCTTTCGCGACCGATTTGGTATTTCGCCGAGTAAGTTACGGACCCAAGCTGCTAATGAAAAGACCAGCTAAGAGTAATTCACTACACCAGAATGGAGCCATACCGCAGGCACCTGCAGTCAACCTCTAGTGCAGCGTCAAGCAAGACAGTTTCTCCCTACCTCCATAG
>DRHD01000145.1 GCA_011049795.1 Porticoccus sp. | reverse complement strand
CTCCTTGGTTTGACCAGAGAACTGCGGGTCCGCCAGTTTGGATGACAGCACATAGCAACACTTATCCCAAATATCATCGGGGGATAATTTTATGCCCCGGGGTAACAAGTTTCTGAATTCACAAAATTCACGAATGGCTTCTAATAATCCGGTACGTAAACCATTAACGTGAGTACCACCCTGCGTGGTTGGAATCAGGTTAACGTAGGATTCCGTGGTCAGCTCGCCGCCTTCGGGTAACCACTGCACCGCCCAATCAACGCCTTCGTTACTGCCAGAAAAACTGCCAATAAACGGGTCGCTGGGTAAGGTTTCCCAACCTTTGGTACTGGCCACCATATAATCGTACAGGCCATCTTCGTAATGCCATTCTTCTTTGTCGCCACTGGCTTCGTCTTTAAAGGTAACGCGCAGGCCGGGGCACAATACGGCCTTGGCCCGCAGCACATGCTTCATCCGTGACACAGAAAATTTGGCGGAGTCAAAATAGGAAGGATCGGGTAAAAAACGAATACTGGTGCCGGTATTACGCTTACCGCAGGTATCAACCACCTTCAGGTCTTGGGACTTGTCGCCGTTTTTAAATTCCATGTTATGGACTTCGCCGTTACGACGAATGTTGATTTCCAATACTTTGGATAAGGCGTTAACCACTGAGACGCCAACACCGTGTAAGCCGCCAGAGAATTGATAGTTATCATTATTAAATTTGCCACCGGCATGCAGCGTGGTCAGAATCACTTCCACCCCCGGCTTTTTCTGCTCGGGATGTAAATCCACTGGCATGCCCCGGCCATCATCGGTACAGGTCAGGGAACCATCTTTATGGATAACCACATCAATTTGCTGAGCAAAGCCAGCCAGCGCCTCATCGACACTGTTGTCGATCACTTCCTGGGCAAGGTGATTAGGGCGAGTGGTTTCCGTGTACATACCGGGGCGTTTACGCACCGGATCAAGGCCGGTTAAGACCTCGATGGAGTCAGCGTTATAATCAGACATGTTTGGCGTTTGTTCTCTGTAGGCTGAAGGTTGATTCACCATTTATCAGCGGGTAATTACGGCAGGTGATAGCGATTCGGCCTGCGGTTCAATCTATCTGCTGTTGAGTATGGTCTCAAGTCCTCAATTCTAAAAATTTAATCACATCGGGTAAATGCTTTTCGTAATTTTGAAAGCGATGATCGCCGCCCTCCTCTATCACTTGTTCGCAACCTTGATAGTAACTAACTGCTGAACGGTAATCGAGGGTTTCGTCACCGGTTTGCATCAGTACTTTGATTCGCGAAGGATCTGACAGTTTTGCCACCTCCAATTGATGAAGTTCATCAATATGGCTTTCGTCCAGAAAAAACTCAATGCCGGTATAAGGATTGACATTATCGCCCAGCACCAGGCTGATTAACTCATAGGGTCTTACTACTGGATTGACCAACACCGCTCGCAGGCCATCATATTGCTCAACCAGCGCGGTGGCCATAAAGCCACCCAGGGAGCTACCAATCAGCGCAATCGGTCGGGGTAAATGCTGTTCAACAATGGCCTGTAACTGCTGATAGCTGCGCATGGGGTAATTATCCAAATCCGGGGTGAGAAAGTCGAATGGGAGGTCCTGGCTTTTCACATAGTGACGAGTCGCCTCGGCCTTTTGCGACTGGGGGGAACTTTGGAAACCGTGGATATAAATTAATAGCGGACGTAACAAGCGGCGAATACTCCGTAAAAATAAAGCGCGAAGCATACCTGCTAGAAGCGGCACTGGCTATTTGAAAATGCGGCTTAGTAAAGGAAGAGGTTAATAACCGCTGGAGCACTGGTAGTCGATATCAAACTCAACCCCGGTAACACGGGAGACAGCGGTATCAATACGACCGTCGGCATGTAGCTCCAACCAGCGATAGCCGGGATTGAGTCTAGCCAATTTAAAGCCGGGACTATTGGCGGCAAATTGCACACAACTTGAAGGGGTTGCCATTAACCTCACCCCTTTGCGCTGTTGATCGATAGGCTGGTGGATATGGCCCCACAATAAGCCACGCACCGAGTCAAACTCATCAATGATCGCGAAAAAATCATCTGCATTGGCGACCTGCTGCTGGTCCAGCCAGTCACAGCCGATGATCACCGGGTGATGATGTAAACAAATCAATACGTGACTCGCCGTTGAATCTTGTAAGGTCTGACGTAAGAAAGCCAATTCATCAGCGCTGAAATTACCGCCTACTTCACCGGGCGTGGTCGAGTCCAACATCACAATCTGCCAATCACCCACTTCTGCACAGCGGTTTAGCTCCTCTGCACCCGCCATTGCCTGCTGCATGGCAGGCAGGGAGTCGTGATTTCCCGGCAGCCATAAAGCGCGCGGGGCCAGGTGTTGAGTGAGTTGGTGGAAACGCTGATAAGAGGCAACCGATCCACAATTAGAAATATCGCCGGTAGCCAGCATCAAATCGGCGGGCTTGCGCTCTTTACGAATGAGGTCCAGCACATGGCCCAAACTCTGGTCAGTATCCATACCCAATAGCGGCTCACCGGGTTGATCGCCGAGGTGGGTATCCGTGATTTGAATCACCTGAATAGGCTGCTGTTTATTATCTAGTTCAATCCGCACGGTGAAATTCTGGCTCCTGATATCCCTGTCTTTTAAGTTCAATGTCTGAGCTTTAATGTCTAAATATCGATAGCAAAGGCAAGTTATTGATATACAACTAGTTAACGGCCAAACGCCAAGAAAATCCAGTAACTATTACAGAACTGTAGGCATAATCAGTCATAGTCACAGGATAAATAACGATTTCATATTCACCGCAGCCTGCGCTTACTTATTTTTATTCACTGATGGCAAAACACATTGCGCTGTCATCCAGTGCCCGGCCATGTTTTAGGCAATGGCTAAGCCACTCTCCCAAAAAGGTATTGAGCTGTACTTTCTCATCCCGCTGGTACATTTTATCATTAGGGTAGTCGTAGCTGGGGCGCAGTCCACGGTGCCGATCATAGGCAATCACTTCGGCCATCTGCGCATCATGGTAAACCCGCAATGAAAAATAAGGCGCCACCGACCAAGGGGGAGATTCGATGGAAGATTGTACTTGGCTGATATCAATCATCGTGGTGTATTTGCAGCGCTCTTTCACCTCAATACAAAACTCCACCGGCTCGCCGTTAGGTAACTCAACCGCCAGCAAACGCTGATCTATACTTTCAAAATCAGGTAGCAATTTCATCAGACGGGCATAGTTGGCTTCACACTCCGCCATTTGCCCAGCTAGATCAATGGTGTATTTCTTTTTCAGCATAAATTAATGCCCAAAATGGAACCGCTTAAGCATTAAAGTTTAGCAGCTTTGCTAGATGCCGCCCTTAACTAAAATTAACGCCTTATTAACCCGGCCGATTAGGGCTTTAGCAGGCAGTTTGCTACAATTAGCCAACATAATCAGACCAACTCTTTATTCCTTCCATGTCTTTACGATGAAGACCAAGACCCAGTCAAGGATCAGCCAATGAAATCTTTGTTACGCCCTCTTTCTATTGCTATTGCCCTGTGTACCGGCAGTACTGCTATTTATGCCGATACCCTGGCCGACATTTATGAGTTGTCGTTGAGAAATGATGCCCAGTTAAAGGGCGCGGAAGCGACCTATAGAGCCGGTATCGAAACGGAAGAACAGGCTTTCTCGGCGTTGTTACCCAGCATCAATGCATCGGGGCGCTATCAGGAAGATGATTTTGATACCACTGGCTTCAACCGAGACTCCGCAACCATTGGGGAATCGAATTCAGACACTGAAACCACCAGCTACGATATCAGTTTGCAGCAAAACCTGTTTGATCTCTCCGCCTGGTTCAATTTTAAAAGTGGCCAGGAAACCACCAAGCAAGCTGCTGCACAATTTGCTTTTGATCAACAGGACGTTATTGTCCGTGTCGCTGAAGCCTATTTTGATGTATTGCGCGCCCTGGATAATTTAGAAGCTTCAAAAGCGGAAGAGCGCGCCACTAAACGTCAATTGGAACAAACCCAGCAACGCTTTGATGTCGGTCTGATTGCCATTACCGATGTGCATGAAGCCCGCGCGGTTTTCGATACCACCGTAGTACAACGCTTAACCGATGAAGGCAACTTGGGTACCTCCTACGAATCACTCACCGTATTAACCGATCAGTCACACAGTAACTTATGGTTGCTGAATAAAGACTTCCCGGTGATTGACCCGGACCCGATGGCAAGAAGTGAATGGGTCGATTTTTCCTTGAATAATAACTATGCCTTAAAAGCCGCTCTCCATGGTATGGAATCCGCCCGACAAAACGCCACCGCCAAAAAAATGGAACACGCGCCCAAAATCACTGGTTCATACGCCTACTCTGACAGTGATAGAGAGGGAGACCTAAGCACTGATACCCTACCCGGAGTTGGTTTCTTAGACAGCGAAACGGACGGTACCTCGTGGAACATCAGCTTAACCATCCCACTCTACTCCGGTGGCCGTGTCAGTTCACAACGCCGCCAAGCTTATGAGCAATACAACGTCGCCCTGCAAAATAAAATTGAGACCCAACGCACCGTCGTTCGCAACGCCCGGGCATCACACATCACCGTAGTGACCGATGTACAGCGAGTAAAAGCGCGTCAGCAAACGATTGTGTCAACCAGCAGTGCTTTAGATGCAACGCAGGCCGGCTATGAAGTGGGCACCCGTAATATTGTTGATGTATTACAAGCACAGCGTTCATTATTTAATGCGATTCGCGACTACGCTAATTCTCGTTATGATTATGTTTTGAACATGTTAAAACTAAAACGTGCCGCCGGTATCTTAACGCCACAGGATATTTACGATATTAATAAATGGATGGTTGAAGCCGGTACGCCCTCAGCTAGCCAGTATCAGAAATATCTGGATAACTAATATTTATCGACAATAAAAAAGGCGCTAACAAGAAAAGATCTGTTGATGATCAATGGCTTGATAACCCGCAAAAGCCCTACCCCTTAGGATCAATAAATCGGGAGTCAAATGGGTGATTGTGGGAATTTACGACTCTGGCATTGACCGCCAAATCGTGGCGCGGATTAAAGAGATAATTGTAGCTATGGGGAATGATAGCTGAAGGAACCTTGAGTAATGCACTTTTAAGGCCACTGAGCCATTCGTCACCGATGGCACGGGTCAACTCCAGATTATTCTGCCAGCCATCCGGCAAGCTATCGATATCCAGACGTGAAAGCCCTTTTCGGCCACCATATTCAACTTCAAGAAGCTGGTAGTTAGTCGGTACTTCATTGGGCTCCATGTCAAAATGAACTAAAATTTCAAGCATAGCCAGCGCAGGACTTTCAGCGAGGTATACAACCGGTATGCCCCTGTTGTGCCATCGTGCCGGTGTTTTCAGGCCTCCTATACCCCTTAAATCAGCATAATTACTGATACGCCAAAGCTTCACGCAAAGTAGCCGGCATCAATTTGATTCAAGGATTCTTCAACCAGCGGTGCGCCTGATTCGCTGCGCATAATTTCCAGGGCTGACTGGCCGTCAAAGTGCTTGCGTGCCTTGTGGAGCCAGACATTCGCTTTTTGATGGTCACCAAAGACCTCCACCGCCAACGCCTGGATTTTAACCGCACGTAACCATCTTCCGGTTTCTTCTTGAGTAAGGCTTTCATGTTTGCTTTTTCGGTGAGCCAGGGTACGAGGTTTTATCACCCACTGTAGCTCAGCGGCAGAAAAGCCAAGCTGCTTTAGTGATTCAAACACGGCGGGGGAAACACCTTTCTGCGTTAAGCGAACTTCATCAAGGGGGCCTTTTAGGCTCGTTCCGGCCAACTTACTGACCCTATTCATTGCTCGAACAAATGCTGGCTGCCGACCTGAAAGATCTGGCTTGTAGTTTGCGACAGTAGCTGACATGAATGAACTCTCCTGTTGACATAATGCAATATGCCTAACAATAGCGGGCATATTGCATTATGTCAACAAAGGGGTTACCGGATATTAGTCCGGTTAACTAAGCAGTATGCATAGGCGTGAAATACTAATGAGATAAAAAGAGGGTCTTAACTTATCAACCTATAGACGCAGCCCCTTTCTACAAAACGCTTTTTTTATTTTCTGTATTGTCGATCATTTCTAACTCAATCAATAGTCTCTCGCACCGCTGCAACTAAACGATCTAATGACCCTCTATTGGCAGCCACTACGGCTTTCGCATTATCGCCAGTTTGCTTTCTTAGGGATTCTGAACCCGCTAAAACCTCGAATTGTTTTGACAATTCCTCGCTATTATTGACTGTTGATAACGCGGAGGCTTGTTGTAATAACCGACTCGCTTCCAAAAAGTTAAAATCGCTCTCGCCGGTAATCATCGGCAAGCCCCAAGCTGCAGGCTCTAACATATTATGGCCGCCAGTATTCACTAAACTGCCGCCCACAAACACGATGTCAGCACAGCCATATAACAGTAACAGCTCGCCCATGGTGTCGCCTATCAACACCTGAGTAGAGTTGGCAACGTTATTAGCGCTGGAGCGACGCTCAATCTGCAGGCCCGATTTTTTTGCCAACTCTGCCACTTGAGTAAAGCGTTCTGGGTGCCTTGGCACTAACACTAATAACAAATTGGGAACATGCTTTAAAGCTTGTTTGAAGGCTTGAAGAATAATTTCATCCTCGCCCTCGTGAGTGCTTGCCGCGACTATCAGCAAACGCTGACCCTCATCACTCCAACGGCTTTTTAATTGCGCCGCCTGTGTTATTAGATCCTGGTCAATCACCACATCAAATTTAATACTGCCACTCACTTCAACTTTATTGCGATCAATACCCAAAGCTAAAAATCGATCGGCATCCGCTGTATGCTGTGCCACCACTTTGCTTAAATTATTCAACATGGGCCGAGTAAGCGCTGCCAGCCGCTGATAACCCAGCGCGGATTTTTCAGACAACCGCGCATTCGCTAAAATAACTGAGATATCATTTTGACGACAGTAATGAATGGTATTCGGCCACAGCTCTGTTTCCATAATGATCAATAACCTGGGTTGGATCCGCTTTAAAAAACGAGCAATAGACCCCGGCAAATCGTAGGGTGCATAAACATGAAACACGCTATCACCAAATAAGGCTTTAACCCTCTCGGAACCCGTCGGGGTCATGGTGGTTACGACCACCGGAGAATCTGGATACTGTTGTTGTAACTGCTTGATCAAAGGCGCAGCGGCAATAGTCTCCCCCACAGAGACTGAATGCACCCAAATACTGTCGCGTAAAACAGGGGCAGAGAAAATACCAAAGCGCTCGAGGATACGCTGACCATAGCCGGGGGCCTTGCGCGCACGAAACAACAACCGCAATAAGATCAACGGTGTGATCGCATAAAACAATAGGGTGTATAAAAAACGCGCCATAAAACAGGGACTATATAATTAAAGTTGAAAATAGAAACTGAAAAATAAAACGCAAGGATAACGGTTACACCGCCTCCAGACCAGCAAGTCACTCAATTTTGTTCAACTCTTTAGCCCAGTTCTTTATCCCAGTTCGGCCCACTGCCATTTCCAGCCGCTAAAAATAGGATATACTGCACACCCTCACACTCTGCCACTAACTAATTAAACGTCGCTTAATGAATGCAACCACCACAAACGTAGATATCGCAATAATTGGCGGCGGCATTGCTGGCCTATGGCTACTCAACCGCCTTTGCAATGACGGCTATAATGCGGTGTTATTTGAACAAGACGATTTGGGCGGCGCTCAAACCATAGCCTCACAGGGCATGATTCATGGCGGCATAAAGTATGCGCTGGGTGGAGCCTTAACCGGCGCTTCCGAAGCCATTGCCGACATGCCCGACCATTGGCGACGCTGCCTGAATGGCGAAGGCGATGTTGACCTGAGTCAGGCCAAGGTACTAAGT
>DRHD01000144.1 GCA_011049795.1 Porticoccus sp. | reverse complement strand
GGGGAGAGAAGATAGCGTAAAACGACTCCGCCCACTGGTGACTTGAACGCGCCCACCCTCTTCAGAAAGCGTTATCTCAGCTCCATCGGGTAAAGAGCGACAGATATCCATCAACTTGCGCGCCGGTACCGTTATCTCTCCGCTCTCAGCAGGTGAGACCAGTGGTAAATGGCCAACAATCTCCACCTCGAGATCGGTCCCCGTGAGAGACAGCTGGCCATCATTAAGGTTAATAAGGACGTTAGATAAAATGGGGAGTGTCTGGCGCCGCTCAACTACCCCAACAACCAACTGCAAGGGCTTCAGAAAATCTTCGCGGGAAACTGAGAACTTCATCGGTTAATATCTTCCAAGTAAGCTAGATAACAAGGGTTGCTTATAATAATCCAAAAGCCGCGAATAATCAGGTAGTTAACGTTCTTAATAACTGTTTAACATCCTCGTTAATATCTCGACTCGTTTCCTGCAACTCTTTCACCTTTCTACACGCGTGTAGAACCGTCGTATGATCACGACCACCAAAGGCCTCCCCGATCTCTGGCAGGCTATGATTTGTTAGTTCCTTGGCGAGGGCCATCGCCACTTGTCGCGGCCTGGCTATAGACCGACTTCGTCGCTTGGATAAAAACTCGGACATTTTAACCTTGTAGTACTCAGAGACCACCCGCTGAATATTATCAATAGTGACCAGTTTATCCTGAAGAGCCAAAAGGTCCTTTAAGGATTCTCGAATAAGTTCAATACTTATAGGGGCCCCCGTGAAGTGAGCACTTGCTATCACCCTTTTAAGTGCTCCTTCAAGCTCTCTAACATTGGAGCGGATGCGTTGAGCAATAAAAAAAGCGGCGTCATTGGGAAGATCTACTTTTGCCTGATGTGCTTTTTTCATCAGAATCGCGACTCGTGTTTCCAGTTCCGGCGGCTCAACAGCAACGGTAAGCCCCCAACCAAAGCGGGATTTTAGTCGCTCTTCAAGGCCATCTACTTCCTTTGGGTAACGATCACAAGTCAGAATCATTTGCTGACCGCCTTCAAGTAACGCATTGAAGGTGTGGAAAAACTCTTCTTGAGAGCGCTCTTTGCCGGCAAAGAACTGTATGTCATCAATTAAAAGCGCGTCAACAGAGCGGTAAAAGCGCTTAAAGTCATTCATCGCATTTAACTGCAGCGCCTTAACCATATCGGCCACAAAGCGCTCTGAGTGAAGGTAAATAATTTTCGCATTGGGTTTTTGTTCCCGCAGCGCATTCCCCACAGCATGCATAAGGTGGGTCTTACCCAACCCAACGCCACCATAAATAAATAGCGGGTTATAAGAACCCCCTGGGTTTTCGGCTACCTGCCGGGAAGCCGCTAAAGCAAGCTGGTTTGATTTGCCCTCGACAAATGACTGAAAGGTAAAGGTCTGATTGATATTACTTCGATGGTTCAGGCCACCTTCAACATCCGATTTTCTAGCCTCAGGCTGGACTTGGATACGGGTTGTTGCAGGAAACGAGGCTTTCTTCAGCACCGTTGGGAGCGCCGGTGTCGCTTCTTCATGATAAATGGGTTGCGGGCTTGTACTGGACTCAACGATTACCTTGCACCGCTCACCCTGAAGTTGCTGGTAGATTTCAATAATCCTCTCGAGAAACTTATCTGACACCCAATCTCTCACAAAACGGTTGGGTGCAAGCAACCGAATATCCGTCGATGATTGAGGCTCATCGCCCTGACGAATATCTAACTGTAGTGGCCTTATCCAGGTATTGAACTGCTGTGCAGGTAGTTCTTCCTGAAGGTATCCTAGACACTTCTCCCACGAGGCTTGAGCCAAGTTTTTCCCCTTTATTCTGCCATTCAATTCTAATAGATGGCATTTTTATTTGGCCATTAGTTTAGCCACAACGGATGGAGTTATCCACACCTTTTGTAAAAAAAATATTTAGCATGAAATCTTATAATATACTTAGATATCATACAGTTATAAATATATATGGAGCTGTATTTTTGCACAGTATCGGAAGTATTTACTGTGTGTTTTTTGACCACTGCCTGTGGATAACCTGTTGGCATTTTGTGGGCTGACCGGAGAATACCTGTCTTATGAATAAGTTAGCGAAAACGCTGTCTGGTGGATATGTCATTAGAGCCGGTAACGAAGAAAGGGGGGGTTACTTTCCAATACAGAAACTGGAAAAAATTCTGCCAAGCAAATCGTCAGACGTAAATTCGCCCGTAATTTCAGCGAGTGACTGCTGAGCCAACCTCAGATCTTCAGCCAGCAGTTCACCGGCGCCAGCGTCATTCAACTGCGCTGTCCCTGCATTTATATATTCTTGTGCTACCTGAAGCGCTTCGGTATGACGTCGCCTTGCGGTGAAACTACCTTCATTGCTTCCGGTGTAGCCCATACATTCTTTCAGGTGTTCGGTGAGAATGTTGAGCCCGGCCCCCTGTTTCGCCGACAAGGTGATTACCGGGTGACCATTGTTAGAAAGCCCAACCGGTAGCCCGGAGAGATCCCCCTTGTTCAAGACAAAACTAAGGTTACCCTTCCCAGTAGAGTCCCGCTCTGGATAACGCTCAAAATATTCCGGCCAGTTATTCCTGGGTTCCAAGGAGTAGTCCTGGGCGCTATCGATAACAAACAAGATACGGTCAGCATGATCAATTTCTTGCCAGGCGCGCCTAATGCCCTCTTGCTCAACTGCATCACCCGTGTCCCTTAATCCAGCAGTATCAATGATGTGAAGTGGCATACCATCAATATGGATTTGCTCTCGAAGCACATCACGGGTTGTTCCTTCAATATGAGTCACAATGGCGCTATCTCTCCCGGACAGCGCATTTAATAGGCTCGACTTTCCTGCGTTGGGCTTGCCTGCTATAACCACCGTCATCCCCTCCCTCATCAGAGAACCCTGATAGGCCTGTTCAATAACGGCCTTCAGTTCCATCTGTAACGCATCGAGGTCAGCAGACACTTTGCCATCTGCTAGGAAGTCAATTTCTTCCTCTGGAAAATCAATGGCGGCTTCAACATAAACTCGTAGTGCCGTCAGAGATTCAACCAAACTGTGGATTCGTGTAGAAAACTCGCCCTGTAATGAGCGGAGTGCACAGCGGGCAGCCTGATCAGAGGTGGCATCGATTAAGTCGGCAATAGCCTCAGCCTGCGCAAGGTCTATTTTGTTGTTCAGAAAAGCACGTTCAGAAAACTCACCAGGTCTTGCTAAGCGGGCACCCAATACCAGAGCTCGGCGTAACAGCGCATCCATAATAACGGGGCCACCGTGACCCTGTAGCTCCAGAATATGCTCTCCGGTGAATGAATGAGGAGCGGAGAAGTAGATGGCTACACCTTGGTCAATTGCTGTCCCATCAGTGCCTAAAAAGTCAGTAAATAGTGCTTGTCTTGGCTTTGGTATTTTTGCCAAAAACCCATCAAAAAAGGGGGATAGATTTTTTCCTGATATTCGTAAAATACCCACACCACCTCGACCCGGTGGTGTGGCAATAGCTGCTATGGTGTCCTGATCACTGGCAGATAACATTTTAATATTCCAGAAAAAAGGCTCCCGATGAGGAGCCCTTATCCTATTTTTTTACCGATGCACCTTCAACCTGGCGGGTTATCAACCACTGTTGAATGATGGACAGTCCATTGTTCACGGTCCAGTAAAGAACCAACCCTGCTGGGAAGAACATAAAGAAGAAAGTAAACGCAATGGGCATTATTTGCATGATCTTCGCCTGAGTTGGGTCAGGCGGGGTAGGGTTCAGCTTCTGTTGAATAAACATGCTGGCGCCCATTATCAAGGGAAGCACAAAATAGGGATCTTTTATCGACAAATCATGGATCCATAAAATCCAGGGGGAGTGACGCAACTCAACGCTCTCCAGCAACACCCAATAAAGCGCAATAAATACCGGCATTTGTACCAGAATAGGCAAACACCCTCCCATGGGGTTCACCTTCTCCTTCTTGTACAGGCTCATGGTTTCCTGCGACATTTTCTGTTTGTCGTCTCCATACAACTCTTTCAGGCGGGCCATCTCTGGCTGCAGTTTCCGCATGTTTGCCATGGATCTGTAGCTGGTGGCTGAAAGGCGGAAAAAAGCAGCCTTGATCATCATGGTTAACAGAATAATCGACCAGCCCCAGTTACCAAGGATCTCATGAAGCTGGTAGAGCACCCAAAACAATGGTTTTGCAATCCACCAAAGCCAACCATAATCGACCGTTAAATCGAGGTAGGGAGAGATTTTTTCAAGTCGATACTGATCCTTTGGCCCCGCATAAAAAGCAGCGCGAAGCTCGCCCTGCTCACCCGGCGCTACAGACACCTGTGGCGAGGTGAACCCAAGAACATATAGATCTTGATTACCCAGCTTCCGTAGGTTAAAGGTATTAGTCGTTTTCTGGTCCGGTACCCAGGCACTGATAAAGTAATGTTGTACCATGGCGAGCCAACCACCGGTCACCGTGTCCTTGAAAGACTCTTCCTCGATATCTTCGAAGTCCATTTTTTTGTAATTTTCTTCTGTGCTAGTCATCGCTGCACCCAAGAAAGGCGCCATCCCCATACTGTTTCCAACTGTGGGGTTGTGGCTATCGCGCTTTATTTGCCCAAATAACCCTGCTTTCCACGTTTGGTTACTCTGGTTGTCTACCTGATAAGCCAGTTCCACCAAATAATCACCACGGTTAAAATGGAACTGTTTAGTAATCAGGACGTCTCCTTGCTGGAGTGTTAGGTCTACCTGTAGCGTTTCCTGCCCAGACTCTATCGTGTAATGATCAGCGCTGGCTTTAAATAAAGGCCTTCCTGCTCTGGTGTCAGTACCATTGACGCCAACCAAACCACTCTGGGCTATGTAAGTCGTAGTGGCTGTTCGGTTAAGCAAGATGAACGGGTTATCTGTTTTGCCTAGCGCCGTTAGATGTTTCGGCAACTCAACCCTCACAATGTCACCACCTAAAGTATCAATCAGTACCGTCAGCACATCTGTAGAGACTCGAACCAACCGAGTGTTCGCAGCAGCTACTGATTCAGCAGCCTGTTCTGGTTGCACCTCTGGTATTAGTGGTAACTCGCCGGCCTGTACTGATACATTGGTCGTATCAACCGTAGTATCAATATCGGGTAATTCAGGGACTGGCAACGCAGGGGTCACCATTGCTTCAGCAGTGGCGGTATCCACTTCTGGTGTATTCGCTTCTTGAAAGGTATTCCATTCCAGAAACAGCATATAAACCACCGCCAGCATGGCAGCAATAAGTAATGAACGTTGCCAATCCATAGTTATTTCAACTCAGTTTTTTGTTGGGGTTGGGGAACCGGGTCATATCCCCCGGCATGATAAGGGTGGCATTTTATAAGGCGGCGCAGGGTAAGGTAACCCCCCTTTAGCACACCATATTGCTCAACAGACTCTTCTGCATAACACGAACAACTAGGATAAAACCGACAATTGTTACCGATGAGCGGGCTAACAAGTAGCTGATACCCTTTTATACAGACCACCATCAATTTACGCATGATGGGTCCACTTGTAACTTCCGCGATAAGCGCTGCCAAGTATTTTCCAGTAATTCAGTTTGCTCTTTGGGTGACAATCTATCCATACCAGGACGGACAAGAAACACCACATCGACCGAATCTAACTGATGTTGTACCAAACGAAAGGTGTCACGCACTACCCGTTTCACACGGTTGCGGTTCACTGCGTGTCGAATATGTTTCTTTGCTACAACAAAGCCCAACCGCGGATGAGACAATTGATTGGGTCTGGCTAGCAATAAAAGGTTGGGGTGGGCAACCTTATAGCGGGTGTCACCAAAAACAGCCTGGTAGGACCGGGCTGTTAGAAGGCGCTTATTTCTGCAAAAAGTTAATTCGGGCATGTTCTGTTCAGGCATGCACCTCTGGCACAGTCCTGCCCTAAAAGTTTTACCCTAAAGAATGGGCGAACAATTATGCGGCTAGGCGCTTGCGGCCCTTAGCACGACGGCGATTGATCACCAAACGACCACTCTTAGTGGCCATGCGAGCACGAAAACCGTGTGTACGCTTGCGTTTCAGGACGCTGGGCTGAAATGTTCTTTTCATGTCTGACTTCCGTTAGCTGACTAATCCCCTTGAGGGGCGGGCGATTTTAAAGAAAAAGTGCGTCTATATCAACGAAAGATCGATCCTTCAGAGAAATAAACTTACTCCCTTTTTATCCACAGGTTTATCTTTAGGGAATAACCACTTATCCACAGCCTTGATTAAGCTGTGGATAATCGCCTGTAGAACTCTCTGGAAAACCCTTGGACTATTTTGGGGATAACTTGGGTTTCTGTATCCCTGTGGGTAACTACCGCTTTTCTACACAGCTTAAGAGTGCGTTAAAACCAGCTTTAGAGCAGCTTATACTGCTGGTTATCATCTTCCTATCTTTTTGATATTAAAGGTTAATTTATGACTACCCACAGAAAACCGGGGGCTTAATAATAATAACAATATTAATCTTTATATACTTACCTATATATAAAGAGACAACTACTTAATATTTAAAAAGATAAAAAAGGCCTTTTTAGACTAACAATAATTCTTGCGCTGTTTGCTTTATAATACGGGCCCATTTTTAAAATCTATGATTGGCCTGTTGTTATGCATTACCCAAATAGCTTCGATGTGATAGTCATTGGTGGCGGCCATGCCGGTACAGAAGCCAGCTTGGCTGCTGCGCGTATGGGGTGCCGTACGCTACTGTTGACGCATAATATTGAAACACTGGGGCAAATGTCTTGTAACCCGGCGATTGGTGGAATTGGTAAAAGCCACTTAGTGAAAGAGGTTGATGCTCTGGGCGGTGTTATGGCCCATGCAGCGGATAAAGGCGGGATTCAATTTCGGGTTTTGAATTCACGGAAGGGACCCGCGGTTAGGGCAACGCGAGCCCAGGCAGACCGAGTGCTGTATAAGAACACTGTACGCCAAATACTAGAAAACCAGCCCAACCTATCAATTTTTCAGCAAGCGGTGGATGACCTGATTATTGAGGGCCACCGTGTGACAGGTGTTGTTACCCAGATGGGGTTGCGTTTTTCAGGAAAGACGGTGGTGTTAACGGCGGGAACCTTTCTGGGTGGAAAGATCCATATTGGTTTGGAAAATCATGCTGGAGGCCGAGCGGGTGACCCGCCATCAATTGGTTTAGCGGATCGATTGCGAGCATTACCATTGCGGGTGGATCGCCTGAAAACGGGCACACCACCTCGTATTGATGCCCGCAGTGTCAATTTTGAGGGGTTGCAACCCCAGTGGGGAGACAAGCCTGAACCCGTGATGTCCTATCTGGGGAGTGTGTCGGAACATCCGGAGCAAATCTGCTGCCATATCACCCACACCAACGAGAAGACCCATGAAATTATTCGTGGAGGGATGGATCGTTCTCCCATGTATACCGGTGTGATTGAAGGTGTGGGCCCCCGCTATTGCCCCTCTATTGAGGATAAAGTAGTCCGCTTTGCTGATAAAGATAACCATCAGATCTTTATTGAACCAGAGGGGCTTACTACTCACGAGCTCTACCCTAATGGAATATCCACAAGCCTGCCTTTTGATGTGCAGATGCAATTAGTGCGCTCCATTAAGGGATTTGAGAATGCTCATATCACCCGCCCTGGTTATGCCATCGAGTATGATTATTTTAATCCTCAGGATTTGAAGTATTCCCTAGAAACCAAGAGTATGGGCGGCCTGTTCTTTGCTGGCCAGATCAATGGTACGACGGGTTACGAAGAGGCCGCAGCGCAAGGGTTGCTCGCTGGTACTAATGCCGCATTGCAGGTGCAGGATAAAGAGGCTTGGTGCCCCCGTCGTGATGAAGCCTATCTTGGGGTTTTGGTTGATGATCTGATCACAATGGGCACCCAGGAGCCTTATCGGATGTTTACCAGTCGGGCAGAATATCGGTTATTACTTCGCCAGGATAATGCTGACCAGCGGTTGACCGAGAAGGGCCGTGAGCTGGGGCTGGTGGATGACCATCGCTGGAAAGTGTTTAGTGAAAAACGTGAAGCGGTAGAGCAAGAACAACAGCGACTTAAGGGGTGTTGGGTTCAGCCAGCGTCTGATCAGGCAAAAATCGTAGAACAAAAAACAGGGTCTGCTCCAGGAAGAGAGTACAGTTTGCTTGATCTGCTTAAACGGCCGGAGCTAGGTTATAGCGATATTGTTGAGCTTGATGCGGTGAATGGAGTGGTTGTGGGGGTGGCTGAAGATGTGGCCGAGCAGGTAGAAATAGATGCCAAGTATGCAGGCTATATAGATCGTCAGCAGGATGAAATTGACAAAATGCGTCGTCAGGAAAAAACGGCTATACCGGTGGGGTTTGACTATGACGTGGTTAACGGCTTGTCTAATGAGGTTAAACAGAAGCTAAAAGAAGCGAGACCGGAAACGTTAGCCAGGGCATCACGCATACAAGGTATTACCCCGGCAGCCCTGTCTTTGTTATTGGTCTATTTGAAGAAAAAATCCATGACAACAAAAAAACAGCCTAAGTGGTGAGGCAAAAGCTCGTAAGCAAAGACCTCGAACTCATATTACGCGAGGGATTACAGCAACTTTCATTGATGCTGTCAGACCGTCAAGTTAGTCAGCTACTGGATTACTTGGGGCTGTTAGAAAAGTGGAACGGAGCTTACAACCTCACCTCAATTCGTGAGCCGGAGCAAATGCTTCGATTGCATCTGCTTGATAGCCTCTGTATCGCGCCCTTGGTGAAAGGGGAGCGAATCATCGATGTCGGTACTGGGGCTGGGTTGCCGGGAATCCCCTTGGCAATCATCTATCCGGAACGTCAGTTCACGCTGCTGGACAGTAATGGTAAAAAAACCCGCTTTCTATTTCAGGTGCGAACCGAGCTTGGGCTCGATAATGTCACCGAGAACCAAAGTCGGGTTGAAGCTTATCAGCCCACAAGGCTATTTGATGGTGTGACCAGCAGAGCATTTACTAGCCTGAAGGACATGGTGGAAAAATGTGCCCACTTAATCGGAGAGAATGGGCGTTTTTATGCCATGAAAGGGCAATATCCAGTGAAGGAGTTGAGTGCTTTGCCAAAACACTATAATGTCGTTGCCTCGCACCAACTTCAGGTGCCTGGTGTCGATTGTGAGCGGCACCTGATCGAAATCGTACCCTGTTGAGGAAACCGTTTTGAGCAAGACATTTGCCGTTGCCAACCAAAAAGGTGGCGTTGGAAAAACCACTACCAGTGTTAATCTTGCCGCGTCTTTAGCCAGTTACGGTAAGCGAATACTACTGGTAGATATGGACCCCCAAGGTAATGCGACGATGGGCTGCGGGGTCAACAAAAATAGCCAGAAAACCACGGTATTGGAGGTCTTGCTCGGGACGGCTACGGGTGAAGAGGTAATGCAGCGCTGTGAATCTGGAAACTTTGACGTGCTGCCGGCCAACGGTGATTTGACAGCCGCAGAGGTTGAGTTGCTCCGGGTTAAGAATAAAGAAAGCCGGCTACGCCATGCCTTGGCCCGGCTAAAAAACCGCTATGATTACATTATTATCGATTGCCCCCCGTCCCTGAGTATGTTGACGATAAACTCTCTAGTGGCTTGTGACGGGGTGATCGTTCCGATGCAGTGTGAGTACTACGCTCTGGAAGGGTTGTCGGCATTGCATGACACGATTCGAAAGATAAGCCGGTTTCTCAATCCCAAGCTACAACTGGAGGGCATCCTTCGCACGATGTACGACCCCCGTAACAGCCTTACCAATGAAGTGACAGCCCAACTGAGAAGCCATTTTGGTGATAAGGTTTACCGTATCGCTATTCCCCGCAATGTTCGCCTCGCGGAAGCGCCCAGTTATGGTCTTCCTGCACTTGCTTACGATAAGAACTCAAAGGGAGCCCTTGCTTATCTTGGGTTAGCCGGAGAAATCATTCGTCGGGCCAAGGCGGCTGTTAGAGTCCCGGCAGAAATAACAGGTTAAGTTATGGTAAAGAGAAAAGGTTTGGGTCGTGGTCTTGATGCCCTGCTGGGTATGGGGGACGAAACGGATACGGTAGAAGAGTGGACCCAGGTTCAACGAGACACGTTGAACGCATTACCCATAGAGTTTATGTCCAGGGGCAAATACCAGCCACGTAGGGATATGCACCCAGAGTCATTAGAAGATCTAGCCAGCTCTATCAGGGCTCAAGGGGTCATGCAGCCAATCGTTGTCCGTCCAATTGGTATTGATAGCTATGAAATTATTGCGGGTGAGCGTCGGTGGAGAGCGGCCCAACTAGCGGGGTTAGAGACAATACCTGCACTGATTAGAGATGTACCTGATGAGTCAGCCATCGCTATGGCGCTGATTGAAAATATTCAGCGGGAAGATCTCAATGCGATAGAAGAGGCGCAAGCATTAGTTCGCCTACAACAGGAGTTTGGTCTTACTCAACAACAGGTGGCGGATGCTGTAGGCAAGCCACGCAGTACAGTAACCAACCTGATGCGCCTGATGACTCTTGAGCAAGAGGTGCAAAAACTGTTGGAGCATGGTGACCTAGAGATGGGTCATGCCCGAGCGCTGCTGGGCCTAGAGGGGCGCAGGCAAACTGAAGCGGCAAGAACCAGCGTTGTCAAAGGCATGACAGTGAGACAAACAGAAGCACTGGTGCGACGGTTACAACAACAGCAAGGAAAGCCAGAGCAAGCCACAGCACATCGAGTTGACCCGGATACCCGGCGTCTTCAGGATGAATTATCTGACCAAGTTGGGGTGCCGGTATTGATACAGCATAACGCCAAGGGAAAGGGTAAGCTGGTTCTCAAATATAACAGCCTGGATGAACTGGAAGGCATATTGAGCCATATCAAGTAATAGCAGACTATAACTTTAATAAATTATCGTTATTATCAGTTTTGCTGTTTTATCCAGCTACTTACGTCAAAGTTTTGTTGAATCTACTTGTGGGACTACCTATAATTGCCGCCCGTTTGAGCTGGCGTTAAATGTTGGGTCAAATATATTGTGCGGAAGGGGGGTAGCAAATGAAGGCTACCATAAAGGCTCCACCGGTTGGTCGTATAGCAATTACCCAGTTGATCATTTTAGTGGTCATGGTAGTTGCCATATCGCCGGTAGATGCAATCGCAGCCTATTCCATACTGATTGGTGGAGTGATACAGATAGGCCCTCAGGCCTATTTTACACGACAAGCCTTTCGGTATTTAGGAGCTAGGCAGGCCCCAGAAATACTTCGCGCCATACACAAAGGGGAAACGGGCAAGTTATTGCTCACCGCGGTGTTGTTTGCACTGGCTTTTAGTTTTATAGAGCCGCTTCATCTACCCGGTCTGTTTCTTAGTTATGGCGCCATGATTATTGTGCAGTGGTTTTGTGCCGCGAGGCTGCTAAACCACCGATAAACTAGACCTTGCTGGTTTGAGAGAAAAAAAGAATGGCGGGCGATACCCAACAAACAGGCTCCGAATACATACAACACCATTTGACCAATCTTACCTATGGTCAAACGGAAGATGGTTGGGGCTTTGCGCATAATGCGCAAGAGGCTGCAGAGATGGGTTTTATGTCCGTCAATGTCGACAGCCTGGGTTGGTCCATTGCGTTGGCGCTAGTTTTTTCATTCTTGTTTCGTTTGGGAGCCAAGCGTGCCACGTCTGGTGTGCCTACCGGAATGCAAAACTTCATTGAGATGATGGTGGAGTTTGTTGATGGCACCGTTAAAGACAGTTTTCATGGCCGTAACCCCTGGATCGCTCCGATGGCACTGACCATTTTTGTCTGGGTGTTTTTTATGAACCTGATGGATTTGGTGCCTGTTGATGTGCTGCCTGTCATAGCAGCATTGATTAACGGTGAAAGCTGGGAAGTCATATCTTCTGGGCATTCACACACCTATATGAAGGTGGTTCCCTCCACTGATCCTAATATTACTCTGGGTATGGCGCTTGCTGTATTCGGCATGATTATTTATTACAGCATTAAAGTGAAAGGTATTGGCGGATTTGTTGGTGAGTTAACCCTGCAACCCTTTAGTGCCAAAAACCCGGTAGTTCAGGCCATCTTTGTTCCGATTAACCTTGCGTTAGAGTTGGTAGGTCTTTTGGCCAAGCCGTTCTCACTGGGGCTGCGGTTGTTCGGCAACATGTATGCGGGTGAAATGATCTTTATCTTGATTGCCATGATGTACGGTGGTGGTCTGATTTTGGGAGCTTTTGGGGGAGTCTTACAGCTAGGTTGGGCGATCTTCCATATTCTGATTATTACACTGCAAGCATTTATCTTTATGGTGTTGACCGTCGTGTACCTGAGTATGGCGCACGAAGACCACTGATTTTTTAAAACACTAGTACTTTTTTAAACCATTAGTACTTTTTAAACATAGTTACTTACTTTCGTTATTAGGAGAAGAAAATGGAACTTATCATGATCGCAGCTGCAATTATGGTTGGGTTTGGTGCACTGGGTGCTGCCGTTGGTATGGGTTTGTTGGGCGGCAAGCTGCTTGAAGG